>JAHFPU010000011.1 GCA_023266635.1 Sphingobium sp. | reverse complement strand
GAGAGGCGCACCCAGGCCTGATCCACATAAAGCGGGGGCGGATCGGCGCAGGCGGCGAGCAGCAATGTCGAGGCCAAAAGTGCGCAGGCGGCGGATATTCTGCTCAAAGCGCCCATTTCATCGACTCCCACTGTCTCGTTTCCGGTCGTTGGCATGCGTAATGACCATACATCCTTGTGCCAAGAAAAAGCGCGCCTATATCCAGACCCGAACGGTGACCGCACCTGGCGCTCTTTGCGGGGCGGAGCCGTCAACCGCTGAACGATTTTGGGGTTTGAAGAGGAAACAATGGCAAAAGTTATCGGTATCGATCTTGGCACGACGAATAGCTGCATCGCAGTCATGGATGGCGGCAAGCCCAAGGTTATCGAGAATGCGGAAGGCGCACGCACCACGCCCTCCATCGTCGCCTTCGCCAAGGACGGCGAGCGCCTGATCGGCCAGCCGGCCAAGCGCCAGGCAGTCACCAATCCGGAAAGCACGGTGTTCGCAGTGAAGCGCCTTATCGGCCGCCGCTTCGACGATCCGCTGACCAAGAAGGACATGGAGCTGGTCCCCTACAGCATCACCGCAGGCTCCAATGGCGACGCCTGGGTGAAGGCCGGTGGCGAGGATTACAGCCCGTCTCAGATTTCCGCCTATATCCTGCAGAAGATGAAGGAAACCGCCGAGAGCTATCTGGGCGAGACCGTCACGCAGGCCGTCATCACCGTGCCCGCCTATTTCAACGACGCCCAGCGTCAGGCGACCAAGGATGCGGGCCGCATCGCCGGCCTTGAGGTGCTGCGCATCATCAACGAGCCGACTGCGGCTGCGCTGGCCTATGGCCTGGAGAAGCAGGACGGCAAGACCATCGCCGTCTATGACCTTGGCGGCGGCACCTTCGACATTTCCGTGCTGGAGATCGGCGACGGCGTGTTCGAGGTGAAGTCGACCAATGGCGACACCTTCCTGGGCGGCGAGGATTTCGACGCCAAGGTCGTGCAGTTCCTGGCCGACGACTTCAAGAAGGTCGAGGGCATTGACCTCACCAAGGACAAGCTGGCCCTGCAGCGCCTGAAGGAAGCGGCCGAGAAGGCGAAGATCGAGCTTTCGTCGGCGCAGTCGACCGAGGTCAACCTGCCCTTCATCACCGCCGACCAGAATGGTCCCAAGCATCTGGTGAAGACGATCACCCGCTCCGACCTGGAGAAGCTGGTCGCCGACCTCATCAAGCGCACGATGGAGCCTTGCCGCAAGGCGCTGGCCGACGCCGGCGTTTCGGCGAGCGAGATCAGCGAAGTGGTGCTCGTTGGCGGCATGACCCGCATGCCCAAGGTGCGCGAGGCCGTGAAGGAATTCTTCGGCAAGGAGCCGCACAAGGGCGTGAACCCGGATGAAGTCGTCGCCATGGGCGCGGCGATCCAGGCCGGCGTTCTGCAGGGCGACGTCAAGGACGTGCTGCTGCTCGACGTGACGCCGCTGTCGCTGGGCATCGAGACGCTGGGTGGCGTGTTCACCCGCATGATCGACCGCAACACGACGATCCCGGCCAAGAAGAGCCAGGTCTATTCGACTGCCGACGACAATCAGCAGGCGGTGACGATCCGCGTGTTCCAGGGCGAGCGCGAGATGGCGCTGGACAACAAGCTGCTCGGCCAGTTCGACCAGGTCGGCATCCCGCCCGCGCCGCGCGGCGTGCCGGAGATCGAGGTCACGTTCGACATCGACGCCAACGGCATCGTCAATGTGTCGGCGCGCGACAAGGGCACCGGCAAGGAGCAGCAGATCAAGATCCAGGCCTCTGGCGGTCTGTCCGACGCGGACATCGACCAGATGGTGAAGGATGCCGAGCGCTTCGCCGACGAGGACAAGAAGAAGCGCGAGGGCGCCGAGGCGAAGAACAACGCCGAGAGCCTGATCCACACCACCGAGCGCCAGATCGAAGAGCATGGCGACAAGGTCGATGCGTCGCTCAAGTCCGAGATCGAGGCGGCGATCGCCGAGACCAAGTCGGCCGTCGAGGGCGGCGATCCGGAGACCATGAAGACCAAGGCGCAGGAACTCGCCACGGTCGCTATGAAGCTGGGTCAGGCCATCTACGAGAAGGAGCAGGCGCAGGCCGCTTCGCCCGCAGGCGAGGAAGCCGGTGAAGCCAAGGCCGCCGACGACGATGTCGTCGACGCCGAATTCTCCGAAGTTGACGAAGACAACAAGGCGTAAGCTAAGCCCTTTTCCCGCCATCTTTCCTATCTAGGGGATGGCGGGACGAGTGGGCGGGGGCCTGAATGACGACCGAGATTGATTTTTACGAGCTGCTTGAAATCGAGCGCACGGCAGATGCCGGAACGATCAAGAGCGCGTACCGCCGAATGGCGATGAAGTATCACCCGGACAAGACCGGGGGATGCGCAGACAGCGAAGACAAGTTCAAGGCCGTCAGCGAGGCCTATGAATGCCTGAAGGACCCGCAGAAGCGCGCGGCCTATGACCGCTTCGGCCATGCAGCCTTCAAGAATGGCGGCGGTGGTGGTCCGGGCGGCTTTGGCGGCGGCGGCGCAGGCGGCTTTTCCGACCTGGGCGATATTTTCGAGACGATATTCGGCCAGTCCGGTTTCGGCGGCGGTGGACGCCAGCAGGCGAACCGGCGCGGCGCGGACCTGCGCTACGATATGGAGATCACGCTGGAGGAGGCCTTTGCAGGCAAGTCCACGCAGATCGATATCGAGGTTTCCGAGAGTTGCGAGCCTTGCGACGGCTCCGGCGCGCAGCCCGGCACCCAGGCCAAGGCGTGCATGACCTGTCGTGGTAGCGGCCAGGTGCGCGCGCAACAGGGCTTCTTCGTGGTGGAGCGGACATGCCCGTCCTGCCACGGCGCGGGACAGGTGATCGACAGCCCATGCCGGTCATGCCGGGGCGAGGGCCGCGTCGACAGGCGCAAGACGCTGGAAGTCAATATTCCCGCCGGCGTGGACGAGGGCAACCGTATCCGCCTGACCGGTGAGGGCGAAGCGGGCGCGCGTGGCGCACCGTCCGGTGACCTCTATATCTTTCTGCATGTGAAGCGGCATTCGATCTTCGAGCGGGACGGCAACACGCTGCTGTGCCGCGCGCCGGTGAGCTTCACGACGGCGGCGCTGGGTGGCACGATCGAGGTGCCGGGGCTGGACAAACAGGTCCACAAGATCGCCATTCCCGTCGGCATCCAGTCCGGCAAGCAGATCCGCCAGCGTGGCGCGGGCATGCCGGTGCTGAACAGCCGTGGCATGGGTGACATGGTCATCCAGGTCGATGTCGAGACGCCGACGAAGCTGACCGCCAGACAGCGCGAACTGCTGGAAGCGTTCCGCGAGACCGAAACGGGCGATGAATGTCCGGCGTCGACGGGGTTCTTCAGCAAGCTGAAGGACATGTTCAGCGAGTGAGCCTTGGGCGGGGCTTCGGCCTTTTTGACGCCCTCAAGATGCAGCGTCGACCCCAAGTCCGTTCGCTTCGAGCGTAGTCGAGAAGCCTGCGCATCCGTTTCTCGACTTCGCTCGAAACGAACGGATGGGTGTAAAGCTATCGCGGTCTTCAAGCCGAGAGGCTGACCAGCGATCCGGGAGAGGCCACCGTGCTGTACGGGCTGGGCTGGGCAGCCAGGTCTTTCTGCTGGGCGTCGCGGGTTATCGCGTCGATCCTGTCACGATCAAAGACCACGTCCTTTGTCCTGTTCGATACATCAAGGGTCGCCTTGTACGCGCCAAATGGGCCATCAAGAGGGCGGGCGGGATCGATATTCTTCTGCGCACGGCCGACGTCCGTGCCGTTCCGACAGGCGTAGCCATTCACCAGTATCGGAACCGGAAAATCAGCACTGACCGCCATGTGAATCCTGTCTGTCCCGGCGTTAGTTACGCACAAAAGGCTTAACGAACGGGCCGCTACCCATCCGATCCGGCGCATTATCCGACGGCGCATAATCATGTGGCAAGATGCGTCTCATCCATTGCCAGGAAGTAAATCTCCTCTTGAAAATAAGAGTGACTCGCAATAGCGGGAGCGCCGGTGGTCGGATTTCCAAAAATCCGGCCGGGGACGACCATGATGTTGTGGGGAATATCAATGCGTAGAAAAACCAATCTGCTTGTGTCGGCGTCAGTGGCCGCCTGCCTTTGCATGGCGAACGCCGCACAGGCTTCGGAGAACTCCATCGCAGCCGAAGACGCTGCGACGGAGACCGGAGAGGGGCCGAACGACATCATCGTGAACGGCCTCGCCATTGACGAGGGGCAGAACAAGATCACGGGCAGCGGCGCGCTGGGCAACAAGAGCCTGCTCGATACGCCCTTTTCGATCACCGTTGTCGACAGCGCGGATATTTCCAAGCGGCAGGCGACGACGATCGCGCAGATCTTCGCCAATGACCCGTCGGTATTCTCCTTTGCCACGGCCGGCACGACCAACTGGTGGGGGACGCAGATTCGCGGGCTGGGCGTGCGTAACTATTATATCGATGATGTGCCCATGCTGCTCTATTGGGGCGGCGACTTTGCGCTGGAATCGGTAGAGACGGTCGAGGCGCTGAAGGGCCTGTCGGGCTTCATGTACGGCTTCGGCGCGCCGGGCGGAACAATCAGCTACCGCACGAAGCGGCCGACGGCTGATCCCTTGCTGACGACCGAGATCGGATACCGGACCAACAGTGATTTCTTCGCGCATATCGATGCGGGCGGCCCGATCACGCAGGATGGGCGCCTGGGATATCGCGTGAACCTGGCCGGAGAAAAGGGCACGACCTATAATGACGCGCAGAATAATCGCTGGCTGGCCTCGCTTGCGGTGGAATATGCGATAACGCCTGACGTCAAATGGTATGCGGCGGCGACATATGAGGACAGCAAGCTGAAGCGCGAGCCTTTCCAGGTGTACTGGGACGGGTCCGTTTATGCCGATACGGTGTTGCCCAAGCCGACTTACGATTATGCCAAGCTGAACATCGACAACAGCTATTACAAGGCGCGCACGCTGGTCACCGCGACGGGGCTGGACTGGAAGTTCGCCGACGGCTGGTCGACCAAGCTGACCTATGGCTACACCAGCAAGCTGCACCATTCGAACAAGATGTTCGTCTACATGCTCAACAAGGAAGGCGATTATGAAGGCTATGCGTATAATTTCGCCGAGCTGGACCAGAACCATTTCGCGCAGGCGATGGTGCAGGGCGAATTCGAGACCGGACCGGTGCGGCATGCGATCGTCGCCGGCGCTTCCTACATGGCGAACGACGCCTTCTTCGGCGCGGACAGCTATTGGAGCAATGATTTCAACGGCAACATATACGAGAACCAGGACTTCCTCGTCACGCGCGACATTAGCTGGAGCACCGAGGGATTTCCGTATCGGGAGCGGCAGCGCGCAATATTCCTGAGCGATACGCTCTATTTCGGCGATCATGTACAAGCGATCGCGGGCGTGCGGCATACCCGTTACAAGCTGGTCGACGATGATGGCGATCCGACGGCCGACGGCGGATATCGCACATCCGCGACGACGCCGACTTTCGCGCTGATCCTGAAGCCCGCGCCCTGGGCGTCGATCTATGGCAGCTATGTGGAATCGCTTGAGCCGGGCAGCCGTGTTGGTGGCGATTATGCCAATTTCGGAGAGATATTGCGCGCCACGGTCAGCAAGCAATATGAAGTTGGGGTCAAGGTGGAGCATGGCGGACTGAGCCTGACCGGCGCGGCCTTCCGCATCGAGCGGGCCAATACCGCCGACCGCTTCATCGATGGCGAGCGTTACCTGAAGCAGGATGGCCAGACGCTCTACAAGGGGCTGGAGGGGATTGCGAGCTATAGCGTGAACAAGGACCTGAAGCTGGGCGCGGGCGTGATCTATCTCGATCCCAGCCTGCGGGCGCTGTCGGTGGACGAAGATGGCAATCCGTCACCCAATCTGGGGAATAGGCCAGCCGAGGCGGCGAAGTGGCAGGTTACGGCCAACGCCGAATATTATGTCGCCGCCGTGCCGGGCCTCAGCCTGCATGGCAATGTCCGCTATTTCGGCAAGGCACCGACAGACGACACGAACTTCCTGTATATTCCCAGCCGGACGCTGGCCAATGCGGGCTTCCAGTATCAGACGCTGATCGGCGGGCGGAAGGTGGCCTTCACCGGGAATGTCAACAACCTGTTCAACAAGAAATATTGGGGCCTCAGCAATATCGGCGAGGGCCGGAACGGGTCGGTGAGCGCCACCATTTACTGGTGAGGCCGGCGATGGCGGCTTCTCGACTTCGCGCAGAGCGAACGGAGAGAAAGGTTGCCTAGCCAATTAAGGGACGCCTTCGCCCTCTATCCTGTCCTCATAATGGGCGAGGGCGGCGACGACATCCGGGTTGCTGGCATAGCGGCCGCGCAGGGCGGCAAGGCGCGCGTCGGTGCCGGTGCAAAGCTGGCGCAGATTTTCCTGGAGGAAGGCCGCGCGGTCGGCGTCATAGGCCTCTTCGCCGCGAAAATGGTCGCAGCCGTCCCGATCGATCATGAAAGCGGTGACCGTGGAGGGGAAAGGGGTGGGGTCGCTCGCGCCGTCGCCCGGCGGCAGGTCCTCCGGCATCGCCTCCTTGATCGGGGGCGGATCGGCGACGGGCTTGTCCTTGAGGGCCGGCAGGGGTTCGTCGAGCGCGACTTCGGCGGGGGTCACTTCGGGGAGGGCGGCGTTGGCGGGCGGGGCGTCGTCAGCCGGCTCGGCGGCGGCAAGCGCGTGGACTGGCGGGGACGGGCGTTGGTCCTTGCCCGAAGGCTGTTCGGCGGGAGAGGGCGTGCAGGCCTGCAGCAGCAGAGCGCAGGCCATCCCCGGCAGGATCGTCCCCCACGGACTTATCCTCACCCGATTTCCCTTCTCAGGCTGGCAATCAAGTCCGGCACCAGGGTCAGCCTCTCCTCCTCTTCGTCCAGGATCGCGTTAAAGGCGCGTTTTCTATATCCGGCGATTGCATCGGGGGAAAGCTGCGCTCCGGCAGGGAGAGCCGAAATCACGATGTCCATCAATCGCTCTGCTCCGTGCAATCGGCCCCAGAGATAGTCGTTTTCGCGATAGGCGCGGCTGAAGAATGCGCCGAAGTTGTTGAATTCAATGCCCTTAAGCGTCGTATCCGCGCCGCCCGGACGGATGGCGGAGCAATCCTCGGGCGAAATCCGGTCGACCTTCACCGGATCATATTCGTCGAGCGCCTCGCCCTGCAGGAGGGGTAGCGTTGCGATGTCGTAGAAAGGGAAGCCGAGATAGGCGAGCAGCATCGGCCGCCGCTCGTCCTTCGGCAGACCCCAGAGCGCCTCCGACAGCATGACGTCCGTTCGCTCATCCTTGGTGCGCAGGTCGCGGGCGTCGGCGATGGCGGCGAGCGCGCGGGCGGGATCGTCCAGAGTGGCCCGCGCGGCATAGGTGGCGTCCGGACCGTAATAGTCGCTGGCGTCGCATTCCAGATAGAGGGCCAGGCTGTCATAGATGGCGTCGTGCAGTTTGGTAATGGCCTCGCTTTCCGCCGCGCTCTCAATCTCCAGCGTGTCGGTGAGGCGGCGGGCGAGGAAGCGCAGGCGGCGTACGCGAAAGCCCAGGTCATGGGCGCGGAAGAACTGGACAAGCTCCGGCTTCACGCCGCCGCCGGCTTCGTTGCGGATCTGGTCTATCCCCTGTTCGCGGATGTGCGACCAGAGCGCCTGGCGATAGCGTTCGCGCATCATGGCGCTGCCGTCGCCGCCGAGGCGGAAGAGGCGGTCGGAGATATCCTCGACCATGCCGGACAGCTTGAGATGGCCGTAGGCGGGATAGGCGAAGCCCGCCGCCTGCGCGGCGCGGCCCTGCGCCTTGGCGCGCCAGCCCGAGAGGCGCGCGGGGGTCGGGCGGTTGAGGAACAGGCTGCGCCCGACGGCGGCCTCAACATCCTGCTCAATCTGTTCACGCAACGCGTCGGTGATGCGGCGCATGCGCCTGATCCGGCGGGAGCGGCTTTCGATCGCCTCCAGATTGTCGCGGATCGGCTGCTCGCGCGGGATGTCGCTCAGCGATCCGAAGATGGTGCGGAAGAAGCCAGGGGGCGGGGGATGCTCGCCTTCCTGCAATGGCTCCTGTTCGCCTGAGCGGGTGAGGCGGATGCTGCGGTGGCGCGGTTTGGGATCGATATAGACGAAGCGGCGATCGACCTCCCGCCGGGACGGGCGGCTGCGCAATGCGCCGATCGCGGGGGCGAAGGGCGCATTGGCGAGGACGGAACCGTCGATGAGGATGGCGTCCTCCGCTGTGCCGAGCACGGTGTGGCGAGGCAGGGCGCGGGCGAGGAAATCGGCGCGGCCGGGCCAGGGGCGCTCCTTGTCCTTCAGCACCTTGTCCAGTTCCCGCACGGTGAAGGGCGGGAAGGCGCCGGGGAAGCTGGCGGTGGCGCGGGCGGCGAAGACCAGTTCGGCGGAATCGGCGAGCGTGCGCTCGCCAGCGCCGCGCGCCCGGAAGCCGATCGTCAGCCGATGTTCGGTCTCGATCACATGGGCCGGGCTGTTGAGGGTCAGGCTTTGCGGATGGCCTTCAAAATCCGTCACCGTGACGAACAGGTCGAGCGGGTGGCCCGGTGGTAGCAGCGGCACGTCGCACGGCGTGGCGGCCATGGCGTCGAAGGCTTCGAGCAGCAGGGTGGTGAAACCGGCGCCGCCAAAGGGCGGCTCAAACCAGCGGGAGCGGATGAAGTTGGAGAGCTTCTGCCGCACCTCCTCCCGCGTGTCCGGCGCGACTGTGCGCTCCACCGTATCGCCGGGGCGGCGCGCGGCCATCCAGACGAGGGGGGCGGCCCAGAATTTGGTGAGGCGCGCGCCGGGCCGGGCATCCGGGTCGAGCAGGCGGTCGACGTCGGCGTTTTTCAGCCACAGGTCGGTCAGCGGTTCGAGCGACTGACCGGTTTCGATCGCCTGCGCCAGGAAGATGCCGTTGATGCCGCCCGCGCTGGCCCCGGCGATGATGTCGGGCACGATGCGAAGACGGGTGCCGGTTTCCTGCTCGATATCGGCGAGGATCTGGCGATAGACCGCCCCGGTCTGTTCGGGCGCGGGCAGGCCGTCATGATAGGCGCGGCTGGCGCGGGCGAGGCGCCATATCTCCTTGGTGATGCCGTGCATGTAGATGGCGAGGCTGACCCCGCCATAGCACACCAGCGCCAGCCTCAGTTCCTTCTCCCTCATGGGACAGGGATGGCAAATGCGTGGCCCCATGTCATCCTTTTATCCCGGTCACGCATGGCGATCGGGACGAAAGGCATCAGGTCTTCAGAACTGCCCGCCGACCGCGCCGATCAGCGCGATGGTGCTGCGCATATGCTGGGTGCGGAGCGCCAGCGTCGCCCGTTCCGCGTCAAGCGCGGCGGTCTGGGCAAGGACCACCTCCAGATAATCCGATGCGCCATCGCGATAGCGGACGAGGGCAAGGTCACGGGTGCGGTCCGCCGCCCCGGCGGCGTCGCTCTGGTCGGTGATCTGGGTCGTCAGATAGCTGTTGGCGGCAAGGCCGTCCTCCACCTGCCGGAATGCGGACAGGACAGAGGCGCGGTAGCTTGCGGCGGCTTCCTCATATTCCGCTCGGGAGATTTTGACGCGGGCGGCGCGGGCTCCGCCGTCGAAGATCGCCATGGCGGCCGACAGAGGCCCGAGCGCCCAGAAGCTGCTGGGCGAGCTGAGGAGTTGCCCATGCGCCGCCTCAAAACCCGCGCTGCCGCCGAGCGTGATCGACGGGAAGATCGCGGCGCGGGCGACGCCGATGCGCGCATTGGCGGCAAAGACGCGCCGTTCGGCGGCGGCGATGTCCGGCCGCCGCTGAAGCAGTTCGGACGGCGCGCTTCCCATGACCGGCGGCGGGTCGAGCGGGGTGAGGGCGGGCGCGACCGAGAAGCTGGAGGCGACTTCGCCGACAAGGGCGGCCAGTTCATGCTCGGTGGCGGCGCGCTGGTTGGCGACCTGCGATATCTGGGCCTTGGCGCCCGAAAGCTGGGTGCGGGCGCGATTGACGTCGATGCCCGAGGCGATGCCGCCGGTGTGGCGCTTGTCGGTCAGGTCATAGGCGCGGCCGAAAGCGTCCACGGTGCGATGCAACAGTTCGGATTCCGCGTCGAGGCCGCGCAGGCGGAAATAGGCGTCGGCGACGGCGACCTGCAGGTTGAGGCGCGCGGATTCCAGATCGCTGCCGCTCGCCTTCGCCTCGGCCCGCGCGGCAGACATGCCGTTGCGGATGCGTCCCCAGAGATCGAGTTCATAATCGAGCGCAGCGCCGACCGTGAAGTCATTATATTTTAGCGCATTTCCATTGCCCTGGGGACGGCGGGCGGACAGACGTTCGCGCACGGCGTCGCCGCCGACGCTGACAGTCGGGAAGAGGTCGGACGTGGCTTCGCGCGCGGCGGCGCGGGCCTGGTCATAGCGGGCAAGCGCAGCCTCCAGCGTTGGGCTGGCATTGGCCATGCGGGTTTCGAGGTCGTCGAGGACCGGGTCCTTGAACGCCTTCCACCATTCCCCGCGCGGCGCATCGTCCATGGGCTGCGCGGCTGTCCAGCCGGGCATTTCCTTGTAGGCGGCGGGCGCGGCGACCTGCGGCGGATGATAAGCGGGCGCCATCGAGCACCCCGCCAGCAGCGCTGCCAGCCCAGCCGCCAGGGTTGCGCCGGCGAATTTATGCTTTTGCATTTCCGGGCTTCTTTTCGGCAGGCGCTTTTTGGACCTCGACGCGATCGCCGGTCTGGATGGCGTCGGGCGGTGCGTTGATGATCTTCTCATTGCCCGACAGGCCGGCGGTGATCTCGACCTGCGCGCCTTCGTCCCTGCCGACAGTGATGGACTTCATCGTCACCTTGCCCTGATTGTCGACGATCGCGACGACTGGCCCTTTTTCACCGAAGATGACGGCGCTGGAGGGCAGGCGGACGGCGGTGGAACTGCCGCCGCTGGCCGGGAAGCTGACCTGTGCATAGGCGCCGGGCTTCAGCGCGCCGTCGCCATTGTCGGCCTGAAGCTCCACCAGGACCGTGCCGGACTGGACGTCGACCGCTCCGGCGCTGCGCGTCAGCGTGGCGTCGAAATTGCGGCCGGGATATTCGGGCAGGGTCATCGTGGCGTGCAGGCCGGGATGCACCTGCGCCGAATACCCCTGCGGCACGCGGACATATATCCGCATACGATGGACGTCAGACACGGTGAAGAGAGGCTGGGCGGCGGCGTTGCCCGAAACGACGAGCGCGCCGATCTGCGCCGAACGGCTGGTGACGATGCCGGCGAAGGGGGCGGAGAGGCGGGTGAAGCCCTGCAGCGCGCCGAGCCTCTTGACGTCGGCGCGTGCGGCATTGGCGACCGCGGTCTTGGCGGCGAGGTCGCCGGCCTTCTCATCCGCTTCCTGCCGCGACACGGCGTCCTGCGTCAGCAGGTTGCTCCAGCGGGCGGCGGTGGTCTTTGCGAGGTTCTGGTTAGCAAGCGCGGTCTGATAATCGGCCTGTGCCGCCGCCACCTGCTGGTCGACTTCCGGCGCATCGAGGATGGCGAGGGCCTGCCCGGCCTGAACATGATCGCCGATGTCGGCGAGCCAGCGGCGGACATAGCCATTGGTCCGCGCGAAGATGGCGGCGCTGTTATAGGCCTGGATATTGCCGGGAAGGACCAGATCGCCGGCCCCGTCCGCTCCCGCCCTGTTGGGCGTGACGACCGTGACGGCCGGTATTGCGTTGGACTGCGCGGTTTCGGATAGGTCGCGGGTGGCGCTGCTGCGCGAGGCGATGCCGATGCCGGCGATCGCGATCGCAACGAGGGCTGCGCCGATGCCGACACGCTTCAACGTGCGGGTCTGTATTTCGGGTGCGGGTTCGTCAGACATGAGCGGGCTGAAGCTCCGTGGAGGATTCGTCCGAGCGGCGCGGCCGATGGACGAAACTGAAGATGGTGGGGACGAAGAAGAGGGTGGCGATGGTGGCTACGATCAGGCCGCCGATCACCGCGCGGCCGAGCGGCGCGTTCTGCTCGCCGCCCTCGCCAAGGCCGAACGCCATGGGGGCCATGCCGATGATCATGGCGAGCGCGGTCATGAGGACCGGGCGGAAGCGGACCATGCCGGCCTCCAGCGCCGCCTTCGTCGCGTCACCCAGTTCGGCGAACCGTTCCCGCGCGAAGCTGACGACGAGGATGGAGTTGGCGGTCGCAACGCCCATGCACATAATCGCTCCCGTAAGCGCCGGCACGGACAGGGTCGTGCCGGTGATGAACAGCATCCAGATGATGCCTGCCAGCGCTCCCGGCAAGGCCGTAACGATGACGAACGGGTCGAGCCAGCTCTGGAAATTCACCACAATCAGCAGGTAGATGAGCACGACCGCACCGAGCAGGCCGAAGCCGAGGCCAGAGAAAGCGGTGTTCATCGTGGCATATTGGCCCCGCATGTCGACGGTCACGCCCTTGGGCGTTTCCGCCTTCAGGGAGTCGATCGTCCGCTGGATATCCTTCGACACTGCACCGAGGTCGCGGCCTTCCGGCGTCGCGAAGATGTCGACCACGGGAGTGATGTTGTAATGGCTGACGATCGGGCTGGTGTTGGTGCGCTGGACCGTGCCGAGACCTCCCAGCGTCTGCGGCGTGACGCCGTTGCTGCCGGACACCGGAATATTGGTGAGGTCGGACATCGATCCGACGCGATATTCCGGGGTCTGCGCCACCACCGGATAGGACACGCCATTTTCCGGGTTCAGGAAGAAGACCGGCGCGGTCTGCGACGTACCAGCCAGAGAGTTGGCGAGGCTGGTCGTCACGTCGCGTTCGGTGAGGCCATACTGGCCGATGCGACTGCGATCGACATTGACGCTGAGCTGCGGATAGCGGGTCGTCTGGTGGATGCGAGCGTCAGCGACCCCCGGGATCGTGCGGATCTTGCGGAGCAGCTTGGCTGCGAAGGCGGAGTTCTCGGCCGCTTTCTTGCCCGAGATCTGGATGTCGATCGGCGCGGGAGACCCGAAGTTCAGGATCTGGCTGGTGATGTCGGCAGGCAGGAAGGCGAAGGTCGATTCCGGGAAGCTCTTGGGCAATTCCTTGCGGAGCAGGGCGACATATTCCTCGGTCGGCCGGTGCCCTTCGCCGAGCGTGATCATCACGTCGCCGTCCTGAGGGCCGATGGTGCCGGTGTTGTTGTAGATGGTGTTGATGCCGCTGACCGGCAGGCCGATATTGTCCACCACCGTCTTGAGTTCGTCGCCCGGGATAAGCTGGCGAACGCGCGCGGCGATCCGTTGGAATTCCGCCGAACTGTCCTCGATCCGTGAACCGACGGGCGCGCGGACGTGCATCAGGATCTGGCCCGCGTCGACGCTGGGGAAGAAATTGCTGCCGAGGAAGGGAACGAGCAGCAGTGAGAGCAGGATGACGGCGCCGAAGCCGATCATGAAGACCTTGCCGGCGCCGACCGCGCGTTCGAGCAGGCTGCTATAGACGGCGCGCACTTTTTCGAAGCGCGCCTCGAACCCGCGCTGGAACCGGACAAGCGGATTACGCGATGCAGCCGAACCAGCCATATGCTCATCCGTGCCGATGGCATGTGGCTTGAGCAGATACATTGCCATGGTGGGCACCAGGGTGCGCGAGAGGATGAAGGACGCGATCATCGCGAAAACCACCGCAAGCGCCATCGGCACGAAAAGGAAGCCGGCCACGCCCGGCAGAAAGAACATCGGCACGAACACGATGCAGATGCAGAGCAGCGAAACGAAGGCCGGCGTCACGATCTGCGCCGCGCCGTCCAGGATCGCCTCCGTCACGCCCTTGCCCTGCTCCAGATGCCAGTTGATGTTCTCGATCGTTACCGTTGCGTCGTCGACCAGGATGCCGACCGCCAGGGCAAGACCGCCCAGCGTCATGACGTTCAGCGTCTGGCCGAAGGCAGAGAGGGCGGCGATGGCCGCGAAGATGGCGAGCGGGATCGACAGTGCGATGATGACCGTCGAGCGCCAGGAGCCAAGGAACAGCAGGATCATCAGCGATGTGAGCGCGGCGGCGATGGCGCCTTCCTTCACTACGCCCTCGACAGCGGCCGTCACGAACAGCGACTGGTCGCCGATCGCGTCGATCGTCAGCGCGTCGGGAAGCGCAGCCTTGAGGATGGGGAGCCGGTCCTTGATCCCCTGAACGATGGCGAGGGTAGAGGTCGCGCCATTCTTGAAGATGGTGATAAGGACCGATCGCTTGCCTTCGACATGCACGACGTTGGTTTGTGGCGCGCTGCCGTCGCGCACGAAGGCGACGTCGCGCATGTAGATGGTGCCGCCGTTCACGACCTTCACCGGAAGGTTGTTAAGCTCCTGGATCGAGTCCGGCGCGTTGTTCAATTTCACGCTATACTGGTAGGAGCCGATCTTCACGAAGCCGGCCGGGTTGATCTGGTTCTGCGCGGCGATGGCGTTGCCGATGTCCTGCGCGGACAGCCCTTTGGACTGGAGCGCCTGTGGGTCGATATCGACCTGCACCTGTCGCTGCTTGCCGCCGAAGGGGAAGGGGATGGCCGCGCCCGGCACGGTCACGAGCTGAGGCCGGGCCTGGTTCATCGACAGGTCGAACAGCTGCTGTTCGGACAGGCCCTTGCCGGAGACAGCCAACTGGATGATCGGCACGGTCGAGGCGTTATAGTTGAGGACCAGCGGCGGGGTGATGCCCGGCGGCATCTGGCGCAGCACCGTCTGCGAAATGGAGGTGACCTGCGCCGTGGCGGTGCGGATGTCCGCGCCGGGCTGGAAGAATATCTTCACGATGCCGATGCCCTGGAGCGACTGGCTTTCGATATGCTCGATATCGTTGACCGTGGTCGTCAGCACGCGCTCATAGGGCGTGATGATGCGCCCGGACATTTCCTCCGGCGGCAGGCCCGCATAGTTGAAGGCGACGGCGATCACCGGCACGCGGATGTTGGGGAAAATATCGACGGGCGTGCGTGCGGCGGCCAGGACGCCGCCGATCGCGATCAAGATCGCCATGACGATGAAGGTCAGCGGTCTGCTGAGCGCCACCTTGACTATGCCGATCATACACTAAGCTCCAGCATTGCGGAGATGATAGAGCGCCACCGTATATAACGATCGGCATGCCTGTCAGCCGCAAGGGAATTTGGGATGCCGCGCGCCATCGGGCTGGGGGACGGGACGTCGCGCGGCACTTCGCTCCTGCAATATGGAACAAGTTGCGTCCAATACATAAAATGGCATAATCAATATCTGAAACGGCATGATCGGACGTCGGATGGATCTCAGGCATCTTCGCTACTTCATCAGTGTTGCGGAGGAGATGCACTTCGGTCGCGCCGCCCATCGCCTGGGCATTTCGCAACCGCCGCTGAGCCAGCAAATCCGCCTGCTCGAAGAAGAGATGGGCGTCCGTTTGTTCGACCGCACCAGCCGGCGCGTGCAATTGACCGAGGCGGGACGCATGTTCCTGCCGCAGGCGCGCCAGACGATCGAGCAGGCCCGCCACGCCGTTGAAATCGCGCAACGCGCGCAACGCGGAGAGGTCGGCACGCTGGCGCTGGGTTTCACCGCCTCCGCACCGTTCGTACCCGCGATCGCCAGCGAACTTCATCGCTTCCAACAGGCGTTTCCGGAAATCCATCTGCAACTGGTGGAACGGGATCGGGAGACGCAACTGATCCATCTGGCGGAGCGGAAGCTGGATATCGGCATCATGCGCGGCTTCCTTCCACCAATGGTCGACGAGACTCTGAAGGCCACGCTGTTGCTGGAAGAGCCGCTGCTCGCTGCCGTGCGATCGGATCATCGGCTTGTGACGCTGGGGCGGCCTCTAACGATCAGGGATTTGGCGGGGGAGCCTTTCGTCCTTTACGAACAGTCATGGGGTATCGGCTTCAATGAGCATCTGGTGACGCTATGCCGGAATGCGGGATTCGAGATGCGCGTGGTGAATGAAGCCACAGGGCTGGCGACGCTGATCGGCCTGGTCGCGGCAGGGCTAGGGCTGACCGTGATCGCCACATCCCTGAGCGCGTTGCACCCCGACAATATCGCTTTCCTGCCGATCGAGCAGCCGGACGCCATCAGCCGGCTATGGCTGGTCCATCATGTCGAGATGTCAGCGGCGGCGCAGTTGTTCGTCGACGCCGTGGCGCCGGTCGCCATTTAGCGAGCCGCCGACCTTGCCGGTGGACTGCGGCGAAGCCAGGAGGACAGGCGCGAGGCGAGGCCGGGCTGGGATATTTCCGCGCCTTCCGGCAGGCCCGCGCGATGCTGGCTGTCGATCGCCGCAATGCGCATCTTTTGTTCGCTGGCGCGGATCACCGCGAGGCTGGCAGAAGCTACAACGGCGATACGCGGATGAAGCGCCGCGCCCGTCGTATGGGTGGCGGGCGCACCCCACAGGTCCGCCATCATCTGGAAATCCTTGTGTCCCAGCAGGGAAAGACCCTCCCAGCCGATCGTCCCGGGGGAAAGGTCCAGATCCTCAATGGCGGTAAAGGCTGTCACTTCAAGCTGCTCATGCGAGGCTATGCTGGCGATGGCGGCAAGGCGGTGCAGGGCGAACAGTTCATCATCCCAGCGCTGGTTCGCCTCATAACGTTCGCCGATCCGCGCGCGCAGGGCGCGGCACGCCTCACGAAAAGCGGCGGGCTTGGGCAGATGCCGGACCGCGATAGCAAGGCGCTGGGTCGGGTCCTGGCGGATCGTCTCCAGCGCTTCTGCCCAGCTTTCGATCGGCGGCGGTGTGGACGCGCGGACCGACTCGATCCCGCGCCGTCCCTGACCCGTTCCGACATCACTGGCATGCCGACGCAGCGCCATTCTGCGCGCCTCGGCTTCCTCTTGGGTTCTCGTTTCTGTCCAAAGCATTAGCCGGTGCTATGGGCATCCGCCGACGCCCGCAATGGCGGTAGGAAATGAGCTGTGGATAGGCTGGGGATAGTCTGAGCAAACGCAGGCAGCACGGCCATGTTGGCAGGCATAAGATGCTTCGCTGTGGGAGGTTAGCGACGAGGAACGGGACCATTTACGCGGTCAGAAGCCTGTTGATTTCCATTAAGACAAATGATAGTTTTTTGTAAACGCCATGAGAGCGTCCAAAGGAGAGAAAAGGCCATGGAGCGTTTCGAGGCCAGCATGTGCCAAGGCAGCTATCGCCTGCTGTTCGCCGCCAGTGGAATAGCCGGGGCTATTTCAGCGTTGGTCTATGTGATTTTCAGCTGACCGGATGCTGAGAAAGATTGGTGTAGCTCGGGTCTGGCGGACACGGGGCTTCACTCGGCAGATCGGTCAGATTGTCGTTAAGCTTATCGAGCAGTCGCGATAGTTCATCGCGTTCGTCGTCCGACAGAACGCCAAAGATTTTTTCAAGCCAGATATCGCGTAATGGCGCAATTTGCTTCGCAACCGCCCGCCCGGAATCCGTCAAAACAAGTGTGCGGGCGCGTCGGTCATTTTCCACGGTTTCACGACGAAGATAGCCATCTCGCTCCAGACCATCGATGGCTTCCGTGACTGTTCTAGGCGCCAGGCCGAAGGTTCTGGTAATATCCGTCGAGCGCACCTTGTCCTGACTGTCGATATACAGCAGCAATTTGGAGCGTGCAGCCGTCGCGCCCTGAGCCTTCATCGCCTCATTCAACACCAAATGAACGCGCACGTTGAACGCCTTTAGACGATCACCAAGGTCTCTTACGTCAGTCATAAAAGATAAAAGATGGTACCATAACAAATGCACTTGCCACAATGGCTCGACGGGTGCAAGGGGCGTTAAACCCCGGACCAAAGGCGAGACCGATACATGAGCAAGGAAGCGGATGCAGCCGAGCATGAAGCGGAAGCGGGGCCGGACGAGGTCCGCATTTCGCCTCTAAAAAAACCAGGCGTGCGCCGCATCCTCTTCTTTATCGTTATCGCATTGGCGATCGGCTTGATCCTCTGGATTGTCCGGTATCAGACACATGGCAAATATCTGGAAGATACCAACGACGCTTATATTCAGGCGGACGCCGTTACGGTGTCCCCCAAGATTTCCGGCTATGTCGAGCAAGTCTATGTCGTCGATAACCAGGATGTGAAGAAGGGGCAGCCGCTGGTCCGTATCGATCCGCGCGATTACAACGCCCAGTCCGCCCAGTTCCAGGCGCAGGTCGAGGTTGCCGCAGCCAATGCCGACAATGTGCGTGCGATGATCGGAGAACAACAGGCGGCGGTTGCCCAGGCGCGCGCGCAATTGGCGACGGCGAACAGCAATGCGCAATTCGCGGCGTCGGAAGTCACGCGATACATGCCGCTCGCCGCATCCGGTGCGGAAACGCGCGAGAAGCTCACCAATTTGCGGAACCAGGCGACCCAGGCGGCCAACACGGCATCGGCGCAGCGCGCGGCGCTGGCGAGCGCCGAACGTCGGATCGCATCGCTCCAGGCGCAGGTGCGCCAGGCGCAGGCGCAGGGCGACGCAGCCAAAGCACAGCTTGCGGCAGCTAACGTCAATGTCGGATCGACTATCCTGAGGGCGAGCACAGACGGGCGTGTGGGTGACAAGTCCGTTCGCGCCGGCCAGTTCGTGCAGGCCAGCACACGCTTAATGTCCGTCGTCCCGTTGTCCGCCATTTATATCAGCGCCAATTTCAAAGAGACTCAGATTGGCCTGATGCGCATTGGACAGCCTGTGACGATCGATATCGACGCGCTGCCCAGCGTCAGTTTGACGGGGCATGTCGAGAGCATATCGCCTGGAACTGGCGCGCAATTCTCCCTGTTGCCGCCGCAGAATGCGACCGGGAACTTCACGAAGATCGTCCAGCGCATTCCCGTCCGTATTGCCATAGATGCGGGGCCAGAGGTGCGTCGCATCCTCGTTCCCGGACTGTCGGTTACAGTAGAGGTCAATACCATATCGGCCAAGGGGTCCGAAAAGCAGATTGCGGAGCAGGAAAGGGCGCGAAGGAAGGCGGGTAAGTGACCGCGGATAACCCACCCGTGTCGCGCGGCAGAGCCGTTGCGGATGCGACGCCGGTTCCGGAGCGCGCCGATGCCGCAGCATGGCTCGCCGTCGCCGCCGGCACGCTTGGCGCCCTTATGGCCACGCTCGATATTTCGATCGTCAATTCGTCCCTGCCGACCATCCAGGGTGAGATCGGCGCGAGCGGCACGGAGGGAACGTGGATCGCCACGGCCTATCTGGTCGCCGAAATCGTCATCATTCCTTTGTCCGGGTGGCTTGAGCGAGTGTTAGGCCTCCGCACGCTGCTCTTGCTCGCGGCGTCCCTTTTTACGCTGTTTTCGATGTTGTGCGGTATTTCGACGACATTGCCGATGATGATCATCGGGCGCATCGGGCAGGGCTTTACCGGCGGCGCCCTGATACCGACGGCGATGACCATCATCGCAACGCGCTTGCCCAGATCGCAGCAGCCCGTGGGCAACGCAATGTTTGGCGTGACCGCCATCTCCGGTCCCGTGATAGGGCCAGTGATTGGCGGGTGGCTGACCGAGAATGTCAGCTGGCATTATGCATTCTTCATAAACCTGCCGGTCGGAGCCGCGCTCATCACCCTGCTGCTTGTCGCCATACCGCACATCAAGCCTAAATTCGGGCTGCTGCGGGAGGCGGACTGGCTCGGTATCGCCGGGCTCGCCCTTGGTCTTGGCGGACTGACCGTCGTGCTTGAGGAAGGAGAACGGGAGCAGTGGTTCTCGTCATCGACGATCATCTGGCTGACCTGTGTGTCCGTGCTCGGCTTCATCCTGTTGTTCGCTGGTCAATATTTTGCCCGCAGGCCCGTGATCCGTTTAGCGCTGTTGCTTGACAGACAGTTCGGCGCGGTCGTGATGATGGTCACCATGGTCGGCATGGTCATATACGGCACATCTTATGTGATCCCCCAATTCCTGTCGTCCATTGCGGGATATAATTCGCTGCAGTCCGGGCAAATCGTCCTTTTATCCGGCGTGCCGATGATCCTGATGATGCCGTTTACGCCTTTGCTGATGCGATATATTGACATTCGCGCCGCTGTGACCTTCGGCATGCTCCTGCTCGCGCTCAGCGCATTCATGGAGACGGGCCTTACCACCCTTTCGGATGGAAGCACTTTCGTTGACTCCCAGTTGCTACGGGGTGTCGGCACGGTGTTCACAATCATGTTCCTGAATCAGGCCGCGATCCGGTCGGTTCCGCCGGAACAGGCTGGCGATGCAGCAGGATTATATAACGCCGCACGGAACCTGGGCGGTTCCTTCGCGCTGGCCGGCATAGCGGTCATCCAGGACCAGCGGATGTGGCTGCACATGCGCCGGATAGAGGAGACGCTCCATGCCAACGCGCTTGACGTTCAGGATTATATCGCGGCGCAGTCACAGGCCCTCGGCGGTCAGTCGGCGGCGCTCAGGTCGTTGGGCAATACGATCCAGATACAGGCCCTGACTATGACCTATTCCGACCTTTTCTGGATCCTTTGCATGGGCATTCTGGTCGTCACCCCGCTTGTCTTTTTTCTGCGTCCGTTGCCCAAGGGCGCCGGGCCTGTCACGGCACATTGAGACATATCATGCGCACAAAGCTGCCCCCTCTTTTGTCGGCTATTCTCTTGGCTGGGTGCGCTGTCGGACCCGATTACAAGACGCCTCCTGCCCTTGTATCGCATGCCAATGGCCAAAACGCTTTCGTAAGGAGCGGAGATGCGCCCGTTACAGTGCAAGCGCCGGCCGCGCGCTGGTGGGAAAGCCTGAATGATCCGGTATTGACCGGTCTGGTGGACAAGGCGATTTCCGCCAATCCTGATGCCCAGGCGGCGAAGGCGCGGCTCCGTCAGGCGCGCTCCGCATTGGGGCTGGAGAAGGCGAACAGCGCTCCGAGCGTCAACGCCATGGCCGTCTATGCCCATGCGCATCTGCCCGGAGTGAATCTGGGCGGCAGTGATGAAGGCAGCCAAGGCAGCGGCGGGAGCGATAACGGCTCCACCGACCTCAATCTCTATAATCTGGCGTTCGACGCCAGTTGGGAAATTGACCTTTTCGGTGGGCAGCGCCGCAAGACGGAAGCCGCGCGGGCGACCGCGCAGGCCGCAGAGGCCAGTCTGGCCGATGTTCAGGTCAGCCTTTCGGCAGAGGTGGTCCAGGCCTATGTCAATCTGCGCGATCGGCAGCAGCGCATGGCGCTCAACGCCGCGTCGATAACGCGGCAGGAGCAGATGCTGGATCTCACCCGCCAGCGGGTCGAGCGCGGAACGGCGTCGGGCATCGAGTTCTCGCGCCTCAGCACGCAGCTGGACGGTACGCGTGCGCAGGCCGTTCCGCTCAATGCCGAGCGCGACGCCTATCTCGATGAGCTGGCGACGCTGATCGGCGAGGAGCCGGGGACTCTCGATGCGCAATTGGGGGTCGCGGCGCCCTTGCCGCTGCCGCCAGCGACGGTCGCTATCGGCGATCCCGCCGCGCTGCTGCAGCGCCGACCGGATATCCGTGCGGCGGAACGGACTCTTGCCGCCGACACGGCGAAGATCGGCGCGGCGGAGGCGGCACGTTTTCCGCGCCTTAGTTTCATGGGCCTGATCGGCATAGGCGGCACGTCGCTTAGCGACCTTGGGCATCTGGATGATTTCGTCGCTCTGGCCGCGCCGCAGCTCAGCTGGAATTTCCTGGACTTCGGGCGTAACCGCGCGCGCATCGGTCAGGCTGAGGCTGCGCGCGATGAGGCGGAGGCGAAATATCGCGCTACGGTCCTTGCCGCCCTGCGTGATGCGGAAGGGTCGCTTTCCCGTTTTCGCTACCGCCGTGTCGAAGTGGCGACGCTTGCCCGCGCCAAGGTTTCGGCCGATGAAGCTGCCCGGCTTTCCACGCAGCGTTATACGGCGGGCACCTCTTCGCTGATCGACCTGCTGGACGCTCAGCGGCAGCAGATCGCTGCTGAGCAGAATCTGTCGGTGGCGCAGGCCGGATTGACCAGCGACTTCATCGCCATCCAGAAGTCGCTCGGCCTTGGCTGGTCGGGAAAGCCGGAGTAGCATAAACCGGCCTGACCGGAGCAGGACATCATGTGGACATTGTAAAGACCCGCTTCGACGTTGAGGCCTTCCTGCGCGATTATTGGCAGCGCAAGCCGCTGTTGATCCGAAACCCGTGGGCGCAGTGGACAAATCCATTGGAGCCGGACGAACTGGCGGGTCTGGCCTGCGAGGATGGTGTGGAATCGCGTCTGGTGATCCAGCCCGGCCATGGCGATTGGTTGGTCGAGCAAGGACCGATGGCTGAGACGCGCTTCAGCACGTTGGGCGGTTCTCCGTGGACGTTGCTCGTGCAGGCGGTCGATCATCACGTTCCCGATGTGGCTGCGCTGCTCGATCCATTTCGCTTCGTGCCGAACTGGCGCATCGACGATGTGATGGTCAGCTACGCCGCCGATGGGGGCGGGGTGGGGCCGCATTTCGACCAGTATGACGTGTTCCTGATCCAGGGGCTGGGCAAGCGCCGCTGGCGGATCGGCGGGCATTGCGATGAGGGGAGCGAACGCCTTCCCCATGACGATCTGCGCCTGCTCGCCCATTTCGACGCCACGGACGAATGGGTGCTTGAGCCCGGCGATATCCTCTATGTACCCCCTGGGATTGCGCATGACGGCGTGGCGGTCGACGATGACTGCATGACCTACTCCATAGGCTTCCGCGCGCCCTCGCGTAGCGAACTGATCGCGCACTGGAGTGATCATCTGCTGGACGGGTTGCAGGAGGATGACCGGTATGAAGACCCCGGCCTGTCCGTTCAGGACAATGCTGGAGAGATTTCCGAAGACGCCATTGCTCGACTGCATGCGATGATCAGTACGGCGATGTTGGACCGTGACGCCTTCGCGCGCTGGTTCGGTCAGTATAACAGCACGCCCAAATATGCCGAGGCGGATTGCCGGCCGGAAGAGCCGATAAGTAGCGACGAGATAGGCGCTGCCCTGAGCGAGGGGACGGCGCTGCTGCGCAATCCCGCCAGTCGTTTTTCCTTTATCAAAAAGACGGATGCGTTGACCCTGCTATTCGCGGATGGCGAATGTTTTGAATGCACCGGCCCAGGCATCGCGTTCGCCGAGACGCTTTGCGCGCAGGATAGCTTTGTGGCTGACCAGAAGCTCGCGCAGTCGGACGCCGGGATCGCCCTGATCGAAGCGTTGTTCAATCAGGGCAGCGTGATGTTCGACGCGGAGGATTGATCCGCAAGGCCTATCGCGATCCGGGCGTGGCCGGCGCGTCCTCCCACTCTCCCGGTAGCAGGTCATCGATCGTCCAGTCGCCGATCCGCCAGCGCACCAGCCGCAGGGTCGGATGGCCCACCGCTGCCGTCATGCGCCGCACTTGCCGGTTACGCCCTTCGTGGATCGTCAGGCTGATCCAGCAATCCGGAACGCTCTTGCGGAACCGCACAGGGGGATCGCGCGGCCATAGCGCCGGCTCTGCGATCCGTTCGGCTTCGGCGGGCAGGGTGGGGCCATCCTTCAACATCACACCGCGTCTCAGCGCTGCAAGGCTGGTTTCCGCGATGTCGCCCTCCACCTGCACGAGGTAGGTTTTGGATGTCTTGAACTTGGGATCGGCTATCCGGGCCTGCAGTCTGCCATCGTCGGTCAGTAGGAGCAGGCCTTCGCTGTCCATGTCAAGCCGCCCTGCCGGATAGACGTCCGGAAGATCGATGAAGTTCGACAAGGTGGGGCGGGCCGATCCCGCCGTTCCGCGATCGGTGAATTGGGACAGGACGCCAAACGGCTTGTTGAACAGGATCAACCTCGACACAGAATGTGCAATCTTACCGGGCTACAATCAGGCCGCATATCGTATCTCGATAGGCTCCAGGCCATCAATGGTGCCGATGACGCTATCCCCCGGCCTGATCGGCCCTACGCCCGCTGGCGTTCCGGTAAAGATCAGGTCGCCGGGGGCCAGGGTGACATAGGTCGAAAGGGTGGCGATGATCTCCGGCACGCTCCAGATCATGTCGGCGATGTCTCCCGACTGACGCTCTTCGCCATTGACGGTCAGGGCGATAGTGCCGCTGGCCGACGGTGCGCCGGGCTTTAGCGGACCGATCGGCGCGGACTCGTCGAATCCTTTTGCCATGTCCCAGGGACGCGCGCCTTTCTTGGCGACGTCCTGAAGATCGCGGCGGGTAAGGTCGATCCCGACGGAATATCCAAAGATCAACTCTTCCGCATTGTCGGTTTCGACATTGGTCCCGCCTGCGCCGAGCGCCACGACAAGTTCGACCTCATGATGGAGATTGCTGGTCTGGACCGGAAAAGCAAGGAGGCCGCCTGGCGTCACTGCGTCGGCTGGCTTGGTGAAGAAGAAGGGCGGTTCCCGCACCGGGTCGCTGCCCATCTCCCGCGCATGGTCGGCATAGTTGCGGCCGACGCAGAAAATCCGCCGCACCGGGAAACGATCCTCTGATCCCGCGATCGCGATAGTGGGGGCAATGACGATCGGCAGGTCCATGGGCAAAAATCCTTTGAGCCTTGAACGGGGACGACGACCCTATTGCGCGAATTCCTGCGCCGGAGCCAGAGAAGACCGATCAGCTAGGCATATGCGCCAGCGATAAACGGCGAACGCCGTAAAGCATCGATTTTAGGGAAGATTTTGGTGGACGCACTTGGGCTCGAACCAAGGACCCGCTGATTAAGAGTCAGCTGCTCTACCAACTGAGCTATGCGTCCATCGCGGCCTTGGGAGCCACATGCCGGGTTGGTTTTCCCGGTGAGGCGCGGCGGTTAGCATGATCCTTCATCTTTGCAAACATGAAATGCAGGCAGCCGCGATTTTTTGCCAGTGCTTTGTGTCAGGTCCAGCTGCCAGGGCTTTTCTGACCCCGGTCGATAGCCAGGATAATCCCGATGCACAGCATCACGGTCAGCATCGAAGATCCCCCATAGGACATGAAGGGGAGGGGGATGCCGACAACCGGCGCCAGCCCCATGACCATCAGCATGTTGATGGCGACGTAGAAGAAGATCGTCGTGGTGAGGCCCGCGGCGACCAGCCGGGAAAATTTGTCCGTGGTGCGCAGGGCGACGCGAATCCCCCAACGGAACAGCATGGCGAAGGACAATATGAGGGCCATGCCGCCCATCAGGCCCCATTCCTCCGCCATGGTCGCGAAGACGAAATCAGTATGTCCTTCGGGCAGATAGTCGAGGTGGCTTTGCGTGCCGTTGAGGAAGCCCTTGCCGAATATGCCACCCGAACCGATGGCGATCTTCGACTGGCTGATATGATAGCCGGCGCCCAGCGGATCGCTTTCCGGATCGAGGAAAATCAGGACGCGCTTCTGCTGATAATCGTGGAGAAAGCTGAAAGCGATCGGAATGGCGGCCGCGACCGCCAGGCCCGATCCGACGAAGAGGCGAAGCGGCAGGCCCGCCAGGAACATGGCGGTGACGCCGCCCGCCACGATCATGATTGAGGTTCCAAGATCAGGCTGGATCAACACGAGACCGGCAGGGAGGCCGATCAGGACGAGCGCCGGCCATATCGCTCCCCAGCGCCGCAATTCGCCCACTGGCAGCTGCGCATAGAATTGCGAGACGGCAAGAACGATCATCGGCTTCATGAATTCCGATGGTTGCAACTGCATGAAGCCCAGATTGATCCAGCGCTGACTTCCGCCTGCTACGCCACCGATCAGTTCCACCAGCACGAGCGCGCCGAGAATGGCGGCATAGCCGGGGAGGGCGATCTTCGCGAACAGCGAGACCGGCAGACGGGAGATGCCGAGTGCCATGGCAAGGAAAATACAGAAACGTGCCGCCTGATTGATCGCCCAAGGAGTGAAGCTTCCTCCAGCCGCGCTGTAGAGCACCACTGTCCCGAACGTGGCGATGCAGCTCAGTAGGATCAGCAGACGCCATGGCAGGCTCGCTATGGGCGCAGGGATCAGGCTGCTCATTCCGGCACCTCTCCGTCATGCGCGGCATTGGTGGTGGTGGGCGGCTGGTCGTCGGCATCGGCCGCTGCGTTGGCCGCATTGGCTCCCTCAGCGGGCGCAGCGCTTCCGGGTACAGGCTGCAGGCCCTTTACGCGTCGATACTCGGCCATTTGCGCGATGGCGCGCTCGGCTGGCGGGCCGCCCCATTCCTTCTCATATTTCTCAAGCCGCTCGGTGGCTTTTGCCGGATCGAAGAGATAGCTCATCACATCGGCGGAAATCATCGGCGCATCCTGCACGCGGCTGACATGGCCGCCATGCTCCAGGATCGTGCCGATGGCGTAGCGCGGATTGTCGAAGGGGGCGAAGCCTTGGAAGAGGGCATGGTCGCGTAGTTTGAACGGAAGGGATGCGTTGCCCCGTACGCCGCCGGCGCGCTCCGCCATGGTGATGCGCCTGACCTGCGCGGTGCCGGTTTTCCCGGCCATCAGCACGTCCGGAACGGGCAGGCGCGCCGCTCCGCCGGTGCCTCCGCCGTTCACCACGGCGCTCATGGCGTTGTGGATGATGTCCAGATGCGCCTGCGACACGCCCATGGAGCGTGGCGGGGCGCGATCCTTCTGGAACAACAGTTGCGGCATCAACTCCTTGCCGGAGGCGAGGCGGGAGGCCATCACCGCAAGCTGGGTCGGGTTGATGAGCATATAGCCCTGACCGATCGTGGCATTGACCGTGTCGTATATCTGCCAGTCCTGCTTGTATTTCTTCAGCTTCCATGCCGGGTCGGGCACGGTGCCATAGCTCTGGCTGGGGTAGGGCAGCGGGAATTTCTGTCCCATGCCAAGCCGCCGGGCCATATCCGCAATCACCTGCATGCCCATGCGCTGCGCCATCACATAGAAATAGATGTCGCAGCTCTGGGCGATGCCCCGATGCATGTTGACGGCGCCATGGCCACGGCGGCTCCAGCAATGGAAAAGCGCGTTGCCGACCCGGATCGCCCCGGAGCAATTCACGGTCTCCTCCGGGCCAAGGCCAGCCTCCAGGAAGGAGAGGGCCGCCATGGGTTTCACCGTCGATCCGGGGGGGTAAAGGCCCTTCAGCGTCTTGTTGCGGAGCGGGATATGGTCGTCCTGCGACAGCATGTCCCATTCCGCATGGCTGATGCCGTCAGAAAAGCTGTTGGGATCGTAACTGGGCATCGAGGCCATGGCGAGCAGGTCGCCGCTATGGCAGTCAATCACCACGACCGAACCGGACTGGGTGCCGAGCCGGCGGCCGGCATATTCCTGCAATCCGGCATCGATCGTCATGCGTATGGTATTGCCTGGCGTGTCAGGACGGGTCGTGAGTTCCCGCACCACCTTGCCCCGTGCTGTGACCTCGACCCGCTTGGCGCCGGGCTTGCCGGTCAGTTGCAGGTCGAAGGTGCGTTCCAGCCCGTCCTTGCCCAGCTTGAACCCCGGCGTGATGAGCAGGGGGTCCTTGCGGGCCTCATAGTCCTTGGCCGAGGCGGTGCCGACATAGCCGATCAGATGGCCGACGGTCGCGCCGCCGGGATAGTGGCGGGAAAAGCCCTGCGCAGGAGCGACGCCGGGAAGATCGGGAAGGCGGACGCTGACGGCGGCATATTGCTCATAGTCGAGGTCAGCGGCGACCTCTACTGGTTGGAAGCCGGCGGCTTTTTCGAGATCCTCATGGATGCGTTCCACTTCATCCGGCGCGATCGAGAGGATGTTGGCGAGGGCGGCGACCGTGGCGTCCTTGTCCCGCAGCCGGTCGGGTATAATGTCGACGCGAAAGTCCGTGCGATTGTTCGCCAGCGGCCTGCCGTTGCGGTCCACGATCCAGCCACGCCGGGGAGGAACCAGGGTCAGGTTGACCCGGTTGCTTTCCGACATGAGCTGGTATTTCTCATTCTCCGCGACGCTGATCCACGCCATGCGCCCGGCCAGCAGCAGGCCGATGCCGCCCTGGATGCCGCCCAATACCATGGCGCGGCGCGTGAAGGAGAAGGACTGGCTTGCCTGGGTAACGATCTTGCCGCTGGACTTGCCGAACTTCATGCCATGATGCGCCAGCGATCAAGCCACGCGCACTGACGCGCGACGAATGGATAGAGCAATATGGACCACAGAATCTGCGGCGCGATCAGCATCATCGTTCCCCCGCCGCCGGTCAGGCGCGCGAACAAGAGACCCCCTGAAAGGCAGAAGATAATGGCAGCGGCGGCGAGAAGCCAGTCCTGCCAGTAATCGCGCCAATAAAGCTGACGCTCGGTGGAATCGACGACGATCAGCGTGATCGTCCAGAGGAACATAGCGCTGCCCAGCGGCTGCCCGCTCATGATGTCGTCGAACAGGCCAAGAGGTAGGGCGATCCAGGCCTGCCACAGTTCCGGCCGCAACAGGCGCCAGGAGAGCAGCAGCAGAAGCCCGAAAGGCGGCATGACGGGCGAGGATACGACGACGGGCAGCGCCGTTACCATCGACCCCAGCATGACCGTTATCACTGGCGTCCCTTCGAGGCGGAACCGCGTGGGGTGATTGCCGAGTTTCGGACCCTGGGGGATCATTGCGCCACGCTCGCGGCATTGTCTGCAGGAGGGGGAGCGGGCGCAGCGGCTTCGACCGGTGCTGGCGCTGCGGTTGTTGTGACGGTGGGCGCAGTTCGCGGCGGCGGCGTCCCCGGCGTCGCCGTCCCTGCGGGCCGGGCCAGGCTTGCCTCGAAGGGACGCTGCACCATGACCATTTCCACGCGGGCGGGACTGGCGAGGGGGACGGCGACGGCATCGTCTCCGGCGATCCGGACGACGATCGCGACCGGTATATTCGGCTGATAGATGCCGCCTGTTCCCGACGTCACCAGGATATCGCCAGGCTTGAAGGGATTGCGCCCGGCCGTAAGCGATTTCACCGTCAGCGATCCGTCGTCGCTTCCCGTCGAGATTCCCGCGATATTGTCCGTCGAGCGCCGCACCGGGACGACATTGGTGCTGTCGGTGAGCAACAGCACGTCGGAGGTGTTCGGTCCTGCGGTATAGATGCGGCCGATCAGGCCCTCCGGAGCGCGCACGGGCATTCCGGGATACGCGCCCTGGGAACGCCCGGCGTTCAGGCGCGCCAGCCGTCGCGTACTGGACGAGGAGGAACTGATCAACCGCGCCGCGACAACCTCGTCCTTTTCCTCATCGACCAGCTTCAGCAGTTTCTTGAGCCGGACATTCTCCTGCTCGATGGCGGCGGCCTCGATCAGGCGGGTGCGATTGATATCGACCTGTCGGCGCAGCGAAACATTCTGCGACCCGGCCTTGTAGAAGGCGGCGATCCGCTCATCGACGGTGCCGATGCCACTGACCAATTCCTTGAGGCCCGAGGAAACAGGACGCGTGATCTCGGCCCCCGCGGACCGGATTACCGCGAAGCCCGTGGGATCGAACATGGCTATGATAATCAGCAGCAGGCCAGCCAGCGCTCCGGTGACGGCAACGACATAGCTTGCAAAGAGGCTATACTGCGCCTTCCGGTTCTGGCCGGGGCGCCGGCTGGGCGGCCGCGCCATCTGTCGTCCCCTTTACGCCTAAGCGGTCTGCAACACGCCCCGGAACATCGGATCTTCCATCGCGCGGCCCGTGCCGATGGCGACGCAGGTCAGCGGGTCCTCGGCGACGGTGACGGGCAGGCCGGTCTCGTCGCGCAGCTCGTCGTCCAGGCCCTTCAGCAGTGCGCCGCCGCCGGTCA
>JAHFPU010000150.1 GCA_023266635.1 Sphingobium sp. | reverse complement strand
CAGATCTCCAATATTATGTCTCAACAACACAATCTTGGCAGATTCCCCAGGACTTTGCTGCCGTGCAATCTAAAACAGCAAAAAAATCCCGGACAGTTGTGGGATCAAGTCCGGGATGACGATGGGAATACGCCCCCTACTCCCCCACCATCCGATGCTTGAGGCCCATGGCCTGCCCGAGCTGGCGCAGGCGGCGTTCGACCGCTTCGCCATAGAGGTCCTGATGCTCGGGGGGGAGAATCAGCGATAGGTCAGCCCCGTCCGCCTCCAGGCGGCCTGCCAGCAAGGGTCCCTCGACCCCGCCCGACAGGCGCTGGCCGACGCGGATGGCCAAGCCCCATAAAGCGGCGCGCTGGAGCGCTTCGGGATGAGCGAGGCCTGCCACCTCGGCGAGAGGCGCGACGCCGCCGCCGAAATTGCTGTGCAGCGCCTGGGCGAGCATCGCCCGTCCCTCGACATCAATGCCGACCCAGTTGCCGTGCAGGGCGATCTCGACGCCGCGCTCGGACCGGAAATCCGGGTTCGCGCGCCAGCCGACATCGGCCAGCAGGCAGGCGGTCTTGCGGATGCGCCGCCAGCGCTCGCCATCCTCGAGGAACAGCGGCGCGATCCAGTCCTCGATCAGTTCGCCATGGCCCGGAAAACGCCCCTGCGCCTCCCCCTCCGCCTGCGCAGCGACGAGCAACGGGTCGAGCGCGCGGATGTCGGCGGGCAGTTCTTCGAACAGCAGGCCCTCGCGCAGCCCATAGGCCGAAACGACGAGACTGGACGAGGCGAGTTGGCGGACCATCACCGAAAGAAGCCCTGCCGCGCCCGGCAGCGTCGGGATGCGCGATCCGGTGAGCGCGGGAATGGCTTTCAGCGAATCCCGGCCCATATGGGAAACGACGCGCGCCAGATGCTGGGCGCGCTCCGGCGGCATTTCATAATGATGGATCAGCGGCAGCGGAAAATGGGTGAGGTGCATGTCGAGCCGCGCCAGCGACCGCCACGATCCGCCGACCATGTAGAAAGGCAGGCCCTTATGCGCCTCCGCCTTCCACCCGGCCTTGACCAGCAGCTTCTTAACATAGCGTTCGAAGACATTATTGCCCTTGGCGCGCAGGGCCGGCAGCCGCAGGACGCCAAGCGGCAGGGAGATGCGGTCATGCACCTCTCCATCGGCAATGCGGACCAGTTCCAGACTGCCGCCGCCCAGATCGCCGACGATGCCGTCCGCGCCCGGAATGGCGGACAGGACGCCATAGCCCGAGGCGGTACCCTCCTGCACACCGGACAGCAGCTCAATCTCCAGCCCCATCTTGGCCGCGCGGGCCATGAATTCCGGACCGTTCGACGCCTCCCGCACCGCCGCCGTGGCAACGCAGCGGACATGCTCTATGCCCATCTCAACGCACAGGTGGCGGAAGCGTGCGAGAGCCGACAGGCCGCGCTCCATCGCCTGCGGCTCGATCATGCCGGTGGTGCCGAGCGACGCGCCCAGCCCCGCCATGACCTTCTCATTGAACAGGATAAAGGGAATGCGGCGCGGCCCGTCATAGACAACCAGGCGGACGCTGTTCGAACCGATGTCGATGATGGCGGAGCGCGCGGTCGCCAGGGTCGGGTTGGCCTTTCCACGCTCGGCCACCGACCGGATAAGGGTCATCATGTCCATGGGTCTAGCGCCGCCGGCGCAGGGAGAGTTTGGGCACGGCGTCACTCTTCTGTAGCGCCGCGCCGCGACCGGACAGCGATGGGTTGGTCATGAAATAACGATGGAGATTGAACGGCTTGTCGCCCGGCTCCAAGCGGCGGTAGCGCCCGTCGCTGTCCAGTTCCCAGCTTTGCTCATTGTCGATCAGGTTGGCGACCATCACCTGGTCGAGCACCTGATCATGGACCGTCTCATTCTCGATAGGCAGCATATATTCGACGCGGCGGTCGAAATTGCGCGGCATCCAGTCGGCGGAGCTGATGAGCACCTTTGCGCCATTATTGGGCAACTCCTTGCCATTGCCGAAACAGGCGATGCGGCTATGCTCCAGGAAGCGGCCGATGACCGACTTCACCCGGATATTTTCCGACATGCCCTGAACGCCCGGCCGCAGGCAGCAGATGCCGCGAATGATAAGGTCGACCTGAACCCCCGCATTGCTCGCGGCGTAGAGCTTCTCGATGATGGCGGGATCGACCAGCGAGTTCATCTTCGCCCATATGCTGCCCGGCCGCCCGGCGCGGACATGGTCGATCTCCGCATCGATGAGTTCGCCCAGATGATCGCGCAGGTCACGCGGCGACATGGTGAGCAGTTCCAGATGCTGCGGCTCGACATAGCCGGTGATGTAGTTGAACAGCGCGGCGGCATCCCGCCCGATGCGCGGATCGGCGGTGAAGAAGCTGAGATCGGTATATATCCGCGCCGTCACCGGATGATAGTTGCCGGTGCCGAAGTGGCAATAGGTGCGGAACTGGTCGCTTTCCCGCCGGACCACCATCGAAATCTTGGCGTGGGTTTTCCAGTCGATGAAGCCGTAGACGACCTGAACCCCGGCGCGTTCCAGCGCGCTGGCCCAGAGCAGGTTCTGCTCCTCGTCAAAGCGGGCCTTGAGCTCCACCACGGCGGTAACGGACTTGCCCGCCTCCGCCGCGTCAATGAGCGCGCGGATGACGGCGGACTGCTTGCCCGCGCGATACAGCGTCTGTTTGATGGCGACGACGTCGGGATCGGCGGCCGCCTGTTTCAGGAAAGCGACGACGACGTCGAAGCTCTCATAGGGATGGTGGACGACAATGTCCTTGGCGCGGATCGCCGCGAAGCAGTCGCCGCCATATTCGCGGATACGCTCCGGGAAGCGCGGGGCATAGGGTTCGAACTTCAGGTCCGGCCTGTCCTCGTCTACGATGACGGCAAGGTCGCCGATACCGACGAAGCCGTTAATCTCCGCGATGATCGAATCATGCCCCTGCAGCATGTCCTGGAGCATGTCCTCGACCGCTTCGGGAATGCCCTGCTCGACCTCCAGCCGGATCACCCGGCCACGGCGGCGGCGCTTGATGGCGCTGCGGAAATAGCGGACCAGATCCTCCGCCTCTTCCTCAAGCTCGATATCGCTGTCGCGCAGGACGCGGAACACGCCGCTGTCCTTCACCTTGTAGCCCGGGAACAGCCGGTTGCTGAACCGGCGGATGACCGCCTCCAGCGCCATGTAGCGCGCAGGATTGCCGGGAATGCGCACGAAGCGGCTGAGCGTCGCGGGGATCATCACCAGTTCGCGCACCGGCTGATTGTCCGACAGGCGTTCCAGGTCGAAGACGATCGACAGGCCCTGGTTGGGAATAAAGGGAAAAGGATGCGCAGGATCGAGCGCCTGGGGCGTCAGGATCGGGAATATCTGGTTGAGGAAATGGTTTTCCAGCCAGTCGTCGATCTTCGCGCCCATGCTGCCCGCGCCGATCACGTCAATGCTGGCGACGCCGAGCGCGGCGTGCAGCGCATGCCACACCAGCTGCTGGGCGCTCATCAGCCGGTCGGCCTCTTCGGCGATCGCGGCGAGCTGTTGTGCCGGCGTCATGCCGTCGGCGGAGCGCAGGTCGACATCCTGAAGCTGCTGCCCCTTCAGCCCCGCGACGCGCACCATGAAGAATTCGTCGAGGTTCGCCCCGGAAATGGAGAGGAAGCGCAGGCGTTCCAGCAGCGGATGGGCGGGATTCATCGCCTCCTCCAGCACGCGCTGGTTGAAGCCGAGCCAGGACAGTTCCCGGTTGAAATAGCGCTCGCCGGGGACAGTCATGCTGGCGGATAGGTCGGCTTCGGCCACGAAAGCTCCTTATTCGGATGCCGGGTCGGAATAGAGTATAGGCAAAAATCCGGCCTTTTGCAGGGTCTCGCGTGCGAATTGCACCGAAATCTTGCGCGAGGATGACAGCGAGGCCGCGTTGAGACAATCGACCACCGCCGCCACCGCAGCATAGCTGCGTTCGATACGCTTGTGCAGCCATAACGGCAAATCGGGAGCCCAGGCGGCGCCCGCGCGGGTCAGGCCGCGCTCTATGAGGGCCAGGACAAGCGGCTCATCCGGCTCCTCGATCTGCACATGCGGGGCGGCGGACAGGCGCGAGCGCAGGTCCGGGAGCGCCACGGTCCAGTGCTGGGGCGCGTGGTCGGCGATCAGCAGCAGCGGGCGCTGGTCGAGTTGAGCGCGGTTCCACGCGTGGAACAGGGGTTCGTCCCCGGCCCCCTCCGCATCGTCGATCACCTCACCGCCGGAAATGCGGGCGAACAGGCGGCCAAGGGTGGACTTGCCCGAGCGCGGCGGGCCGGAAAGGACGCTGGTCTGGACGGGCCAGCCGCGCCACCCCTCCAGATGACGGACGGCAATCGCATTGGCGTCACTGACCAGAAAGTCCTGGCCCCCGCCCTGGCCCGTCCAGTCGAACGGGAGGCTGATCTGGCTCATTGCGCAGCGGGCGGCGGCGGCGCTGATGCAGCGCGGCGTGTTACGCGCAGCGTGTTGCCGGACGCCTGTACCGTGAAGCCGCGCTGCTGGAGCGCAGCGCCCAGCGTTTCGGCGGTCCCGGCAAAGCTCACCTGCATGACGGACGTGCCGCCGAGCGCGAGGCTGCTGGTCGACGCGGAACGGACACCGGGAATGCCGCGGAACAGAGCCTCGCTCTGGCTGACCGACGCGACATTGGGCGTGTCATACTGGATCGTGAAGGCGCCGACACCCGGGATGACGCCCGGCAGGTCGAGCGTCTCAACCATCGATTCCGTCACATTTTCCAGATCAAGCGAGTCGGGATCGACCGGCTCCTCGATCACCAGCGACGGATCGGGACGCAGTTCGCCGCTGAGCAGCGCCTGGGTGTAGAGTTGATCTATGCGCCGGGCGGCCTGGTCCATCATCTCCGGCAGGGCGCTTTCCGATGTGGCGCGCAGCGAGAATGTGCCGATCAGGGCGTTGTCGGGGCCATAGCGCGCGGCGAATCGGCCGATGACCGGACCACCGGGATATTGCCGTTCCAGCCGGGCGATCGGAACGACCACGTCCGCCGCGCCATATTGATCGAGCAGCACGCGCCACCAAAGGCGACCACGGCGACCGGTCTGCGCAGCGTTCAGCAGCAGCGGGTCCGCCGCCTGGCCGCTGACGCGGACATAGTCGATGGCGCTCTCGCCGGTGCGGAAACGCGCCCACGCCTTCTGCCACTCGTTGATGCTTTCATAGCTGACAGCCGCGCCGCCCTGCCACAGGATCGGGATCACCAGCAGCGGCGGAGACCGGATCGCCGATCCGCTGACTCCCAGAAGCTGACCCGTGCGCGCACGGTCGAACATGACGCCAAGCGTTGCGATATAACGGGTTGGGCCGGTTTGCTCATACTGGATCTCAATGCCCGAAACCATCGCCTCAAGCTGCGAATCGGAGAGGACGGGGACGGCCCCGCCGCCGTTGGTCCGGGTCCACAGCATCCGCCATGCGGTGCGCTGCGCCTGACGCCAGCCGGCATAGCGCGCGGCCTCCGCACTCCCGGCGGAAACGTCGACCTTGACCCCGCTCACCTCGAAATCGCCGCCGCTGGCGATGGGCGGAACGCCGCGCTCACCCTCGATCTGGGCCACGAGCGTCGCGGCTCCGGCAAGGCCGAGCAGCAGCAGGATCGCGAGATAGAAAGGACGGATATCGGGGCGGGTCATGAACACGGGCGCCCTTTTGACGGCATTGCTATGGAAATCCAAGTCCGATTTGGCTAGGCGCCATTCATGGACCCCAAGCATAATCAGCCCGAACCCTATACCTACGCCAAGGCCGGCGTTTCCATCGACGCCGGAAATGCGTTGGTCAGGGCCATCGCCCCCCTCGCCAAGGCGACCCGGAGACCGGGGGCGGACGCGGAACTTGGCGGTTTCGGTGGCTTTTTCGACCTGAAGGCGGCGGGCTATGACGATCCGCTGCTGGTCGCGGCCAATGACGGGGTAGGCACCAAGCTGAAGCTGGCCATCGAGCATGACCGGCATGACGGAGTCGGCGTCGACCTGGTCGCCATGTGCGCCAACGACCTGATCGTGCAGGGCGCGGAGCCTTTGTTCTTCCTGGACTATTACGCCACCGGCAAGCTGGAGAGCGGGATCGCCGAGCGGGTGATCGCCGGAATCGCCGACGGATGCCGTCAGGCCGGCTGCGCGCTGATCGGCGGCGAGACGGCCGAGATGCCGGGCATGTACGGGCCGGGCGACTATGACCTGGCCGGCTTCTGCGTCGGCGCGGTGGAACGCAGCCAGGCGCTCACCGGATCGCGGGTGAAGGCCGGCGACGTGCTGCTGGGCCTCGGGTCCTCGGGCGTCCACAGCAATGGCTTCTCGCTGGTCCGGCGGCTGGCGGCGGACAAGGGCTGGAAGCTGGATCGTCCCGCCCTGTTCGACAATGAGGTGCTGTTGATCGATGCGCTGATGGCGCCAACGCGCATCTATGTGCGCTCGCTGCTGCCGCTGGTGCGGGCCGGCAAGATCAACGCGCTGGCGCATATCACCGGCGGCGGTCTGCTGGAGAATATCCCGCGTGTGCTGCCCGAAGGGCTGCATGCGGTAGTAAACGCCGACAGCTGGGAGCAGCCGCGCCTGATGGCGTTCCTGCAGGCGCAGGGGCATATCGAGCCGGAAGAGATGGCGCGCACCTTCAACTGCGGCGTCGGCATGGTGCTGGCGGTGGACGCCGACGAGGCGGAAGCGGTGCGGGCCGCGCTGATCGCGGCGGGTGAGACGGTCGAGGCGATCGGCCATATCGAGGCGGGCGAGAAGGGTTGCACGGTCAAGGGATCGGTGGAAACCTGGAGCGCACAGGCGGATTGGTCAGCGACGCATTTGGGGTAGATTCCCAGTCCCCCTCCCGCTTGTGGGAGGGGTTAGGGGAGGGAATGTCGCATGGAGGCGCTTCACAGGCCCTCCCCCGGCCCTTGGTCGGAGGCACGTGACTCCGACCAACGCAAGCGGGAGGGGAGTGAAATGACCAAGGCCAAAGTCGCAGTCCTGATATCCGGCCGTGGGTCCAACATGGCGGCGCTGCTCTATGCGGCGAAGGCGGCGGATTGCCCGTTCGAGATCGTGCTTGTCGCAGCGAACGACCCCGAGGCTGCGGGACTGGTGCTGGCGGCTGCGGAGGGTGTGCAGACCTTTGCCATGAGCCACAAGGGGATGAAGCGCGCGGAGTTCGACGCGGTCATCGACGCGGAAGTCCGCAAGGCCGGCGCGGAGTTCATCGCACTGGCCGGCTATATGCGGCTGCTTTCTCCCGAATTTGTGGGGAAGTGGGAGGGCCGGATGCTCAACATCCACCCTTCCCTGCTGCCCAAATATAAAGGCCTCGATACCCATAACCGCGCCATCGCCGCGGGCGACAGCCATGCAGGATGCTCTGTCCATGTCGTCACCGCCGAACTGGATGACGGACCGGTGCTGGGACAGACGCAGGTCGCCATCCTGCCCGGCGACACGGAGGACGCGCTGGCCGCGCGTATCCTGATCGCCGAGCATCAGCTCTATTCCCGCGTGCTGGCCGACTATGTGCAGCGCGATGCACAGCCCGAGGCGATACTGGAGCAGGTGCGCACCCGCGCCATGGCCCTGCCCCGCGCCGAGGAAACGCTGTCGCACGGAATGCCCTGCTTCGGGATCGAGAAGGGCAAGAAATTCGCCTATTTCACGCGCGACCATCATGGCGACGGCATCACGGCGCTGATCGTCAAGACCAGTGGCGCGGAAGAGCAGGCAATGCTGATCGACGAGGACCCGGACCTCTATTACCGCCCGGCCTATTTCGGCCCTTCGGGCTGGGTCGGCATCCGGCTTGACGGCGGATCGACCGACTGGGATCATATCGCCGAGCGGCTGGAGATCAGCTGGCGCAGCATAGCCCCACGGAAACTCGCCGATGTCTTCTGATCCGCAACCCAGCAAGCAGGCGCAGGACCGGGCCGAAAAGGCCGAAGCTGCCGCCATCCGTCGGCGGTGGATCACGCTGGGCGAGGTG
>JAHFPU010000221.1 GCA_023266635.1 Sphingobium sp. | reverse complement strand
GCGAGATCCGCGCCGAGTTCAAGGACTATGTCATCCAGCCGGGCGACACGCTCTGGAGCATCGCCAAGCGCGAATATGGCAACGGGATGCAGTGGAAGCGCATCTATGACTTCAACAAGGATGTCATCTCCAATCCTGACCGTCCGAGGAAGGGTACCAAGATACGGCTTCCTATTGAATAACCCCTCGATTTGTTTTATAATGGGGTTAGGAGATAAAAAATGAACAATCGTATCGTTACCGCTTCAGACGCGCAGCTTTCGGAATCAAGCTTCATTTCAAAGGTCTACCTTTGGATGTCGTTGGGGCTCATCGTCTCGGCGATCGCTTCGGTCTGGCTGCTTTCCCAGCCGGCGCTTCTTAAGCTCATCTTCACCAACGGGATACTGCTGATCGGCCTGGTCGTCGTCGAAGTGGGTCTTGTGATCTGGCTCTCCGCGGGTGCCATGCGCATGAGCGCTCCGATGGCGACATCGGTGTTCCTCGTTTACTCTTTCCTGAACGGCATCACCTTAAGCTCCATCTTCCTCGTTTACACCGGCGGCTCCATCATGACCACCTTCGCCGTGACGGCCGGGACCTTCTTCTTTTTCAGCCTCTACGGGCTCACGACCAAGAAGGACTTGACCACGATCGGCAGCTTGGCGATGATGGGGCTCATCGGCGTCATTATCGCGAGTGTGGTCAACATCTTCCTCAAGAGCTCGGCGCTCATGTGGGGGATGACCTTTGTCGGCATCGCCGTGTTCTTGGCGCTCATCGCCTATGACACGCAGAAACTGAAGGCCATGCACGCGCACGCGCTTCAGGACGCCGAGGTGGGCAAGAAGATCGCCATCCTGGGGGCGCTCGCTCTCTACCTGGATTTCATCAATCTGTTCATGCTGCTTCTCCGGATCTTCGGTAAGGGCAGGGACTAAAGTCGGTCAACCTTTCTAACGCTGTAAAAAGGGAGTCGCTGATCTCATCAGCCGCTCCCTTTTTTGCATGTAGGGACTTGAATGGCATTGCTCCTTAAGAAAGTCGAAAGGCCCCGCGAGCTGACCTGGTATCAGGCCAGTTCGATGCTGTACGGTGATTGGGGCACCTCGAAGGCGTATGTCCTGGGTCTCGCGTTCGCGATCGCCGGCCACGCCTCGTTATTTTTCCTCATGGCAATGAGCCTGCTCACGGTTCTTGTGGGTTATTGCTATATCCTCCTTTGCAAGGCATACCCGGACGGAGGCGGCGTTTATTCCGCGCTTCGAACGCGCAGTCGCACGCTCGCCGTCATCGGCGCTCTTCTTTTGATCGCGGACTATGTGGTTACGGCCTCCCTGAGCGCTCTGGCCGCCTTCCAGTACCTGGGTGTCCCCAACCCCGTCTTCTGGGGTGTGATCGGCCTGATCGCCATTGGTCTTATCAACGTTGTTGGCCCCACCAAGAGCGGGACAGTGGCGACGGTGATCGCCATCCCCGTCGTCATCCTTCTGGCGATCCTCTGTATCCGGGTCCTGCCCTATATCCATAACATCCAGATAAGCCTCCCCGAAGGCTCGCTCTTCTCCAACTGGACGAAATTCACCGGCATCGTCCTGGCGCTATCCGGGGTCGAGGCTATCGCCAATGTCACCGGCATCATGAAAGAACCGGTCAAGCAGACGGCCAAAAAAGCCATTCTGCCGGTCATGTTCGAAGTGACCATCGTTTCTTTGATCCTCGGCGCCGCGATGAACGCCATGCCTGGCCTCGAAGGCCGCACGGGTGACATGATCCGTGCGATCGGCGAATTCTATATCGGCTCCTGGTATGGAAAACTGATCGGCGTCGTCATGAGCCTCCTTCTTCTTTCCGCCTGCAACACGGCCATCATGGGACTCATCAGCATCAAGTTCTTGATGTCCAAGGACAAGGAGCTTCCCTCGATCTTTTCGACGCTGAACCGTTTCGGTATGCCCTGGTTCGGTCTCTTCATCGCCGTGCTGGTCCCGACGATCGTGCTCGTGCTCGAGCACGATCTGGAACGTTTGGCGGCGTTGTACGCCATCGGCGTGGTCGGCGCGATCGCGATCAATCTCGGAGCCTGTTGCACGAACCGCAACATCCAGCTGCGCGCCAACGAGCGCATTACTCTCGGTATCGCCGCGGCGATCATGCTCCTGGTCGAGATAACCATTATCTTCCAGAAGCATCAAGCGGTGATATTCGCTTCGATCGTTCTGGTGACGGGCATGGCGACGCGCGCCATCGCGCAGTGGGTCGAATCCCGTCGTGTCATCGTCCCCGAGGTGCTGGGCGTCAACGTGCTGACCCTCGAGGAAGCACGCGACCTCATGCCGCTCTACAAGGGCAGCACACTCGTCGCCATCAAGGCGATCAGCGCGTCACTTATCGAGGAGGCTTCCCTCCACGCTAAAGGCAAGCAAGAGGAGGTCGTCTATACGCTCTATGTCGAGGAGAAGCCGCCGGGCTGGGCTTATCCCACCGAGGCCGAGCCCTCGGAGCGGGCGGTCCAAGTGCTGAACGCCGCGGCTCAGGAGTTCGAGAAG
>JAHFPU010000149.1:2633-8052 GCA_023266635.1 Sphingobium sp. | reverse complement strand
CCGCCACCGACGGCGACCAGCCGGGCGTGGAGATGAACCTCTTCCGCTTCGTGAAGTCGATCGGCCTAACCCCGCTGATGTGCGGCAACATCAAGGGCCTGCAGGACCCCTATCGCAACCAAACCACGCAGGAAGGCTTTGCGAAACGGTGGGGCCAAGACCCCTATATGGTGACCAGCTTCGCCGACGGCACGAAGATCAGCTTCGAGCAGGCGATCGTCGCCAACGGCACCGGCATGTCGATCCTGAAGCGCGGCATGACCGGCTATGACCATCGCGGCCATGTCGACGAGCTAACCGGCATGTACGACATCGAAGCGCTGAAGGCTGTTGGCGGCGCGGTCGACTATGTCGTGGGCACCAAGCCGGGACCGGGCGTCTATGTCCTGGCGACCCATGACGACCCGAAGCAGAAGCATTATCTCAATCTCTACAAGCTGGGCGAAGGCCCGCTCTACAGCTTCTACACCCCCTATCATCTCTGCCATTTCGAGGTGCCGCTGTCGGTCGCCCGCGTCGTGCTGCTGCGCGATCCGGTGCTCCAGCCGCTGGGCGCGCCACTGGTCGAGGTGGTCGCGACCGCCAAGCGCGATCTGGAAGCGGGCGAGAAGATCGACGATCTGGGCGGCTACACCACCTATGGCCAGTGCGAGCGGGCCGACGTGACGGCGCAGGAAAACCTGCTTCCCATGGGCGTCGCCGTGGACTGCGTGCTGAAGCATGCAGTGCCGAAGGATCATGTCCTGACCTATGACGACGTAATCCTGCCCGAGGGCCGGATCATCGACCGTCTGCGTGAGGAGCAGGCCAAGGCGTTCGGCCTGGGCCAGCCGGTTCCGGCGGAGTAAGCCGAGACCTCATGACCGAGAAAGTCGATGTCGTTATCGCCGGGGCCGGCGTGGTCGGCCTCGCCGTCGCCCGCGCGCTGGCGCTGGCGGGGCGCGAAGTGCTGATCCTGGAGAGCGAAGGCGCTTTCGGTCAGGGGACATCCTCGCGCAACAGCGAAGTAATCCATGCCGGCGTGTTCAACGCGCCGGGCATGCTGAAATCCTCGCTGTGCGTGCGCGGACGGCAGTTGCTCTATCGCTATTGCGCGGAGCGGCACATCGACCACAAGAAGACCGGCAAGCTGATCGTCGCCACCGACCCGGAGGACCTGCCGCAGCTCGACTGGATCGAGGATGCGGCGTCCAAGCAGGGGCTGGAGCCCGAAGCGGCGCTCTATCGCCTGACCGCCAAGGAGGCGAAGGCACTGGAGCCGAACCTGCGCTGCGCGGCGGCGGTCATGTCGCCCTCGACCGGGGTGATCGACGCGCATGGTTACATGACGGCGCTGCTGGGCGATGCGGAGGCCCATGGCGGGTCGCTGGTGCTGCATGCGCCGGTCGACCATGTCGTGCTGGGCGATGATGGGCATCTGGTGTCGGTGGGCGGCAGCGATCCGATCGCACTTAAAGCCAACTTGTTCATCAATTCCGCCGGCCTGTCCGCCTGTGCACTGGCGGCAAGGACGGAGGGCTATCCGGCGCATCTGGTGCCAGAGGCGCGGTTCGTGAAGGGCAATTACTTCACCCTGACCGGCAAGACGCCGTTCACCCGGCCGATCTATCCGCTGCATCAGGGCGGCACCTCCCTGCATCAGGGCGGCCACTCGCTGCACATCACCATTGGCCTCGACGGACGCGGCAAGTTCGGCCCGGACTCCGAGGCGGTGGCCCAGCCCGAATATGAGGTCGACCCGGCGCGGGCCAAGAAATTCTACGACGGCATCCGCAAATATTGGCCCGGCCTGCCCGACGGCGCGCTGGAACCGGGCTATGCCGGCGTCCGCCCCAAGATCGTGTCGCGAGACGGTGCGCCGGTCGCCGATTTCCTGATCGAGGGACCGGGCGACCATGGCATAGCGGGACTCGTCAACCTCTACGGCATCGAGAGTCCGGGGCTGACGTCCAGCATGGCGATCGCGGAAATGGTTGCGGCGAAGTTGACGGCCTAACAGGGGGTCAACCCGCCGATCCAACACGGTCCTACTTGTTCACATATTCCAGCAGGTAGCTCATGTGCGGCGTGGGCGTTGCCGCGTTCGGCCAGGCAAAGGGCAGCGTCCGGAACGGATAGCTTGACGGCCACCAGGAGCCACCGCCCCAGGCCGTCCAGGCCCGGAACACGCCGGACGCCTCCATGCGGTTGAGCATATCGCGATATTCAATGCCGCATTGCGCGCCCGTTCCCGCGCCCATCTCGCCCATGAACAGCTTCACGCCACCATTCGCCTTCGACCAGTTGATGACGTCGGCGACGCGCGCACCGGACCCGGCGACGCAGGTGCCGGTCGTGCCGCTGGAATCGGCATCGAGATACTGATGCACCTCGATCGCGAAATTATAGGTGGGATCGTTGAACCCCTTATAGGCGGCGGCGTTGCCCGACGAGACCCAGCTGTGCGCCCCGGTCCATGCCGTGCCGGGAATGAGGAGTTTGTTCCACAGGCCACCGGCGCGCAGATCGAGGGTCAGTTGCTTGACGACAGGCCACCAGGTCGCCGCATTCATCGTGTGCGGCTCATTCATCAGGCCGAGCCAGACGTTGCTGTTGTAGCGATATTCATTAGCGAGCTTGATCCAGGCATCCGCCAGCGCCTTTTCTGGGACCTGCGCCGATCCGACATCATACAGCGTCTTGAACCCCGCGCCTGTCCCGCGCTGACCATAATTGTGCATGTCGAGAACAACGATCAGGCCCTTTGCCGTGGCGTTGGTAATCACGGTGCGAAGCGCAGTCTGATCTGGCGTGGACAGTGGGCCGTATAGTGTCGGCTGAAGCCGCTCCCATTTGAAGGGCACACGGATGATCTTGAAGCCGAGACCGGCATAATAGTCGATCTCCGCCTTCGTCGGATAGATATAGTCCCGGTTCACCGTACCCGGCAGAGTATTGCCGAACTCCGCGCCGGCAACGTTGATGCCGCGCAGGATGGGATAGACGGCTGTGGCCGTTGTGGCAGCCGAGGTAACGGTCGCGTCCGACGCGTTGGAAGCCGAGGTCGCCGCGTCCGTGGCGGTTGTGCTTGCCGATGCTATGGTGACTGGCTGCGCCGACGTCGCCGTCGATCCCGCAGTGCCGCTATCGTCTCCACCGCAAGCAGACAGGCTCAAGGCTACCGCTATCAAAGGCAGACCGGATAATTTCATGTAACGCATAAATCCCCGCATAATGACCCGAAGGACGCGGACATACTGCTGGCTTGGTGGCAACAGTCATCCGGGCATTCCCAGGCTTTAGAAGGACCAGATTTACGTTAAAGGATAGTAACGACTATTTCATTGGCCGCGAAATTGGCTCCGAATCTGTCACTCCGTTCGTCGCACGGGACGAACGGAGCAAGAACATGGAACTTTATCTGCCAATTCGGACCGATTTCGCCGTGCCTAGACGGCGATCGGCGCTGATAATGCTTAGCGTAGGCCGTTGCGGATCATGGTGTAGCTGACCGTCAGGAGGTAGATGCCAAAGATGGTGCGCAGCATTTTGGGATTGAGCTTATGCGCCGCCGCGACGCCCCATGGCGCGGTGAATATCGAGGTCGAGGTGATCGCGATTGCGGCGGGGACATTCACATAACCGATTGAGCCGATCGGCAGACCCTTTTCCCCCAAGCCAATAATCGCGAAACCGATCATACCCGGCACAGCGATCAGCGTGCCGACGCCCGCCGCCGTCGCGATCGCGCGGTGGATGGTCTTACCGCACAGGGTCATGACGATGATGGCGATCACGCCGCCGCCGATACCCAGCAGCGAGGAGAAAGCACCCAGGCCGCCGGCAATCCCCGCCCGGGCATAGCCGCCTGGCATTTCATTCCAATATTGCTTGTTGGAAAAGATCGGCACCAGGAAGTTGATGGCCATCAGGAACACGCCGACGCCGAAGATCAGCGCCAGTCCGTGATTGCTGACATGATTGGCGAGAACAACGCCGCAGCCTACGCCGAGCACCATCCAGGGCGCCCAGGATTTTAGCACGTCAAAATCGACTGCGCCGCGCCGCGCATGCGCCTGAACCGACCGGATGGACGTGACCACGATGGTCGCAAGCGATGTGCCGATCGCCGCATGGGCCAGATGCGCAGAGTCGCTGCCAAGCAGCGGCAGGACAACGAACAGCGCCGGCACGACAACAAACCCGCCGCCGATGCCGAACAGGCCAGCCGCGAATCCGGCGACAAGGCCAGCCCCGAGCATGGATATCAGGGGCAAAATCCATTGTGAAAGATGCGCATAGTCCATGGAAATCACCCGGAAATCATAGGAGAAAAAACAGATACGACGGAAAGGCTTTCCAGATGCCCGGCCCCGTTTTCCGGTAGGCCGCGCAGGAGCGCTAGGCCGTCTGGGCATGTGCGGATAATGCGATGTGCTGTCACGTCTCGCGCCCGCTGGGTATGAAGCATGAATTGGGCCTCTAGGAAATCAAGTTCTTCTGCATGCGGATGAGCGGCACGCCTCCATCCATTAAACGAGCGACATCATGAAACCCGCAAGCGCGATATAGCGGAGCACCGGCGAGGGTTGCCGACAGTTCCAGGCTGGAAAATCCCTCCGCCTGCGCCGCTTCCTCACACAGCATCATGATCATCCTGCCCACGCCGCGCCGCACATGGGCGGGATGGGTGTACATGGCCCGCACCTTGGCCGGTTCCGTCGCCGGGTCCAGCAGGCGATCGTCGCGCGTGGCGGAGCTGTCATGGCCATAGGGCGTCGCGCGACGGCTCCATCCGCCGCATCCCGCAATGGTTCCCCCATCGTCAATCACGAAATAGGTGCCGTCGGCGATCAGGCGACTGTCCAACCCCATAAAGGCGTGGCTTGCAACTACCTGTTCCGGGGTGAGGAAGGACTGCTGTAACTGGTCGATGGCGAGCGCCATGACATGGCGCAGCGCCGGTTCATCATCGGGCGTGGCAAGGCGAGAGGTAAGCATAGCGTATCTTACAGTCGTAAAATGAGTGGAGAGCAAGGCCAGTGCAGGCCAGAAAAAATGGGCACGAAACCCCTGACGAGTTTCGTGCCCGGAAAATTGAGCCCCGTGTGGCTGGCGTCCCAAAGGATACCAGCCACAATCGGAGGGATCAGAAGGTTACGTTGACACGTGCGTAATAGTATCCGCCGTTGATGCCGAACGGCGAGTTGGTCGGATACAGGCTGGTCGAGTAGCCACGTTCACGGTTCGCCAGCTGGGCATTACGAATGGCAGCCGCAGACCGCTTGGTCGGATATTTGTTGAACAGATTGTTCGCGCCGATCGAAAGCTTGATCGGTTCGGCAATCTGATATCCTACTTCCAGATCGGTCAGGAATGAGGCTTTTACCGGCACCTTGATAAGCTCGCCAGCAGGGCCAGCGTCCGTCGTGGTACGCGC
>JAHFPU010000149.1:0-2623 GCA_023266635.1 Sphingobium sp. | reverse complement strand
TCAAAGGCATAAACCTCCGAATAGTAGCTTTCACGAATGTTCGCGCTGAACTTGCCCATGCTCCAGAAAGCATTGAGCGTACCACGGAACTTCGGCGTGCTGTGCTCCAGCTCGACGATGCTGCCCGTGTCGATCAACGCCGTAAGGCCCGGATTCTCGGTGCTGGAATAGAGCGCCGACGGCAGAGCGTTGATGCTCAGCACCTTATTGGCGTTGTAGTTGCCTGTGAAGGTCAGGTCGAGCCTGCCCATATCGCCCAGATCGGCATTGTAGCTCGCCGTCAGGTCGATACCGCGGGTCCGCATCTTCACGCCGTTGACGAAGCTTTGAACCGAGATGCCACCGTCGGTATTACGATCTACGCCATTGTCCGCGAGGATGACGTAGCCCGGAATCACGAGGCCCGGATCGCCAAGGCCAGTGATGCTCGTGCTGCCGCCCAGTGCGCCATTGACAGCCTGCAACACGGCAAGCTGGTTGTAGATTGCGTACTGATCCGCATCGAAGGGAAGACATGCCGCAGCGTTCCCACCGGCATATCCCTCTGGGCAACGGTTACCCGTGAAGCCGGAGAAACCGCTGGAGGTCATGATGCGGTTCTTGATGGTGATTTGATAGGCGTCCAGCGTGATCGTGAAGTTCGGCGCCGGGTTGAAGACCAGGCCGGCCGAGAAGTTTGTCGACTTTTCTGGCCCGAGACCACCGAAACCGAGCGCGGCGGCCGCTGCCGACGACGGCGGAAGAACGCCGCCGATGAAGCCCGGACCCACGTTCAGGCCCGAATAGCCGCCCTCCGCCAGGGTCGGTGCGCGGAAACCGGTGCTGACCGTGCCACGAAGCGCGAAGGCATCTGTAAAGTCATATCGGCTGGTCAGCTTGAACACCGTGGTGTTGCCGAAGTCGCTATAATGCTCATGACGCACCGCGCCGTCGATCAACCAGGCATCGACCGGCTTCACGCTGATATCGATATATTGCGAGAAGTTCTTGCGGGTATATTTGCCTGCGTCGTTCGGGCTGTAACCGAAGAAGGACTGCGCGCCGCCGCCATAATAGGACGCCGGATCGCCCGCCTTGATCCCGTAGGATTCCTTGCGATATTCAAGACCAGCAGCGACGTTCAGATCTCCGGCCAGACCGACGTCGAAGGCGTGGGTCAGGTCGAGAGTATTGGTCCACTGGGTGTTGAAGAAATCGCCGTTGTGGAATGTCGTCGGGGTGAAGCCGGTGTCTGCGTAAAGTTGGGCGTTGCCCGAATTCCACACATAGACCTTCACCACGTCCTTGCCGTAGGTGGATGCGAGGTCGAAGGTCGTGTCGCCGATGGCGCCTTTGAAACCGCCGGTGATGGAGTAGTCGGTCTCGTCGATGCGTTCCTGCGGCTGGAAGCCTGCCGGGTAGAAGGGCACGCCGGCTACGCCGCCGGCCGCCGTAGTTCCGGCTCCGCTGACAATCACGAGCGGATTACGAGTATTTTCGTAAGCCCGCGCCTGCTTGTGGCCGTAGCTGCCGAAGCTGTAGGCTTCGAAATCACCGAACTCGTAACCGGCGTTATAGCTGACCACCGTCTGATTGATCTGGGGGTCGCCGATGATGCGGTTAGTGTAGGGATAGCCCGGAAGGTTCGCGACCTCGGTAAAACCATCAGCCACATAATCCTGCGACTGCGGGTTGATGTCGCCGCGGAAGCTGTAGCCCTTCTTCTTCCGCTGCGCGGAGATGTTGAGGTAGGCGCCTTCGAACGGCGCAAGGCCGATATTGCCGCCGACCGAATAGGTCCGGCCGCCCTGGTCGAAATATTCACCGGCCGTCGCGTTGATCGAGCCGCCATGATCGGCGCGCTTCTGGATGAAGTTGATGACGCCCGCGATCGCATCCGTACCATATTGCGCGGCTGCGCCGTCCTGCAGAACTTCGACATGGTCGATGGATTCCGGCAGGATGAAGCTGATGTCCGGCGCGGCGCTGCCGCCGTAGGGACCACCGGCGACCGAAACGTTTGCGGTGCCGTGGCGGCGCTTGCCGTTGACCAGGATCAGCGTGTGGTTGGGTGACAGGCCGCGCAGTTTCATCTGCAGCGTGTGCGCCTGAAGATCGCTACCGAAGGCCTGCGCCTGGATCGATGGCAATTGCTGAGCCAGGCTCTGGAGCAGGTCCGGCGAACCGGTGCGACCAAGAGCGGCGGAGCTGAGAACCTGGATCGGTGCGGGGCTGTCCGCAACGGTCAGACCCAGTGTGCGCGTACCGGTGACGATGATGGCGTCCTCGCCCTCCCCGGCCGCTTGTGGTGTCGTATCCTGCGCTATGGCGGATGCTGCCGAACAGAGCGCGATAGCCATCGCTCCGCTGGAAATCAGACCCAAAAATTTCATGTTATGGCCCCCTTGTCTTTTTGCAGTTCTGGTGAGCCTCTCCCTTTTTATTCCCTTTTTCTTTATCCCCGTATCCGGCTTCGCGACCGCCCGACGCGCCGCTTCTGCTCGAAATCGATTTTACCCCTTGCGCCACGCCATGTGCCGATTGCCCGACAAGAATTGCATAGCTGCATCTGCTCATAACGAGGCTGACGGGCGATCCCGCCATGCCCGGAAGGCAGGACTCTTAAAAAATTTGAGGCAGAAAA
>JAHFPU010000220.1 GCA_023266635.1 Sphingobium sp. | reverse complement strand
CGCGGCCCGGTCGAGCGGCAGATCGCGGTCGATACTCACGACGGAGTTCTCGTGCAGCAGCATGCGCTCCGCGTAGCTGCCGATATTGGCGAACGGCCACAGCGCCCGGCCGTTCTGCGAGAGCCGGGGCGAGGCCGACTCGCCGCGCGCGACCACGCCGCCGACGCAGAGGTTGGGATGCCCGCTGAGACACTGCGCGCAGGTGCCGCAGAAGCCGGAGAGGCAGGCCACGATGTGGTCGCCGGGCCGCACCGTGGTCACCGCGTCGCCGACCGCCTCGACGACGCCGGCGCCCTCATGGCCGAGGACGATCGGCCGCTCCAGCGAATACCGCGAGAGCCCGTCGGCGACGTGCACGTCGCTGTGGCAGACGCCCGTCGCCACGGTGCGGACGAGCACCTCGTGTCCCCGCGGCTTGTCAACGTCGACCGACTCGATGGCCAGGGGCTCGCGCACCTTCCGGAAGACGGCGGCTTGCATCTCCATGTGCTCCTCCCATACCGAGGGGGTTGCGGTGAGGGGACGTGTGGACCTGGGCCGCAGTATAACGCGAGAGTCCAGTCCGACCCATGCTGGCCTCCATCCTGTGCTACCATCCGGGCCAGCCGTTCGGTGTCGCGCATCGGCACCAAGAAGGGTCTGGCAAGCTCAGGTTGGTTGCCAAGCGATCAAACTATCGCCGTTGAATTCAGTGATGCCCCCCGGTCCTGTCCTTGCACGAAGCCGGCCCGTAGGGCGTTATAGTAAGTGAGGCCTGAGGTGCTGGTGCCAGCCGGCATGGGGCGGTCCCGACGGTCCTTGGGGGCCAGCGCTTGACGGGCGGCGAAGGCTTGGCTGCCTGGTGGGCTGCTGCTGAACCCTTCCTGTATCGGGCGAGCCGACGCTATTCGATTGCGCCCGATCGTCGCAAGGACTTGATTCAGGATGTCGCGGTGCTTGCGCTGCGCCAGCCGCCATCACGGTGGCCATCGGCCGACGAGTTTCGTCGCTGGGCGTTGGCCCGTCTTCACTGGCTGATGTTGGACTATGTGCTGAGTGCTCCGCAACCTCGGCGGATGCGGCTTACTCCGGAGCGGAGCGTGCCGCAGATCGCCGAGCAGGAGAGCCGCGTATTGGCCATAGATCTGTTAGGCTTGATCGCTCGGCTGCCACCCCGCCAAGCCGTTGTCCTGAGCGGCTTAGCGGCGGGACGGTCTGTGGAGGAGCTGGCGGAAGCGTTGGACGTCAGTCCTGCCACGATTCGCTCGCTGGCTCGGTTTGCCAGACAGCGACTGGTGTTGTTGATCCAGGCGCAGGAGGAAAGCGGATGAACACTCCGACTATTGTCGTCCCATCCAGCACGACCGGCCCGGCCCGAAGCCTCGTTTTCGAAGGGGCCCGCGAGCTTGCGCGTCGGGCCGATCTCCATCCCCAATCGATCCGGCGCCGGTCCCAGGTAATCGGCCTCGTCGCATTGATCGGAACGCTGGCAACTATCTGCATGGCAGCGCTCGTACTCCTCGCGGGCACCCCTGCACAGGGGCCCATGCGGTTGCTGGTCGGCTTCGTAGGGATTTTGGGGGTCATGCTGGTCGCCGCATCGATGCTTACGGCCGGGGTATTGCTCTGGAATGTCTACCGCTATCAACACCTGCGGCTGTTGGAACTCGGCGAGGCGGCTGCGGAGGGAGCTGAGCGGATCGAGCGCCAACGGCAAAGGATCGCTGTGTTCGTCGAAAGAGCCGAGGGCGCCAACCCGGACACTCTCAAGCGAGAGATCATTGCCCTGGAGAGAGACATCGAGGCGATGGATGATCGATAGGAACGGCAGACGGACATGCCAGCAGTAGCTGGAGTGCGACCTCTCTGGGACTCGATCAGCTTTGAATGGGCATGCCTGGTGGTCTTTGTGTTATTCGCGTTTGGCTACCCCCCGCTGTGCTGGGTTCTGTGGCGACAGATGTCGCCCGTACCGTTCCGGACGGAATGGCAGGCCATGGTAGTGGACTACCGGCGCACTACTTCCGCTGACTGGGGCTGGGTCTTCATCGAGCATCTCCCGACGGTGGTTCGGCTCTTTGTCGGGGGCGGATTCTGGGGTACCGTCGGGCTCGGGTTCGTTGCCTTGGGACAAATCTGTGGCGGCGTGGAGGTACTCCGGGTTCTGATCGATGGCTTCCTGCGGCTCCTCGACCGTCTAGTTCCACCTGCGTCGCGAACACCCGCTGGGTAACGGGCTTCATCGGGAGATAGCGACGCTCGCGACTCTGCCCGTGTGAGGATGCAGCGCTTCGAGCCTCGTTGATGTCGTCGAGATGTGCCCGGCGGGTGACCAGTCCGACCCACGCTGGCCTCCATCCTGTGCTACCATCCGGCGATAATGCACCGTAGCACGGAATGCTTCCTGACGACGCACACGGGCAGTCTACCTCGCCCCCCGGACCTGATCCGGATGATGTTCGCCAAGGAAGACGGCGTGCCCGTCGACGCGGCCGCGCTCGCCGATCGCATCCGCGCGGCCGTCGCCGAGACCGTGGGCAAGCAGGTCGGGGCGGGTCTCGCCAT
>JAHFPU010000148.1 GCA_023266635.1 Sphingobium sp. | reverse complement strand
TGAACCTCAGCGCATTAAGAAGCGCGAGCGCAAAAACATCTCGTCCGGCGTCGCGCATGTGAACGCCAGCTTCAACAACACCATGGTGACCATCACCGACGCGCAGGGCAACGCCATCTCGTGGTCGTCGGCCGGCATGATGGGCTTCAAGGGATCGCGCAAGTCGACCCCTTATGCGGCGCAGGTCTGCGCCGAGGACGCGGGCCGGAAGGCCGCCGAGCATGGCGTTCGCACCATCGAAGTCGAAGTCAAGGGTCCCGGTTCGGGCCGTGAGTCGGCGCTGCGCGCTCTGCAGGCCGTCGGCTTCACCATTACTTCGATCCGCGATGTGACGCCGATCCCGCACAATGGCGTGCGTCCTTCTAAGCGGCGTCGCGTTTAACCGCTTCAGCCGTTCCGGGGGTGGCGGACGCGCCATCCTTTCATTTTGCACCGGCCGGAGCTTTCCACGGACCACCCAGAGCGGTTCCGGCCACATTCCCAGGGGAATTACATGACTGTCAACATGAAGAACTGGCAGGAATTGAAGAAGCCGAACGCCCTTGAGATCAAGGTCGGCGGCGAAGGCAAGCGGAAGGCGACGTTCGTCGCCGAGCCGCTGGAGCGTGGCTTCGGCCTCACGCTCGGCAACGCGCTGCGTCGCGTACTCCTGTCGTCACTTCAAGGTGCGGCCGTGACCTCGATCAAGATCGAGAATGTGCTGCACGAATTCTCCTCGCTTGCCGGCGTTCGCGAGGATGTCACCGACATCGTTCTCAACGTGAAGCAGATCGCCCTGCGCATGGAAGGCGAAGGCCCCAAGCGCCTGCAGCTTGCTGCGACGGGTCCTGCGGAAGTCAAGGCCGGCGATATCGCCGTGTCCGGCGACATCGAGGTGATGAACCCGAACCTGGTCATCTGCCATCTGGACGAGGGCGCGACCCTCAACATGGAACTGACTGCTGACGTCGGTAAGGGCTATGTCCCCGCCGTCGCCAACCGTCCGGCCGATGCGCCGATCGGCCTGATCCCGATCGACGCGCTTTACTCGCCGGTTCGCCAGGTTGCCTACAAGGTGGACAACACCCGTGTCGGCCAGGAACTGGACTATGACAAGCTGTCGCTGACGGTCGAAACCGACGGTACTGTGACCCCGGAAGACGCGGTGGCCTATGCCGCCCGCATCCTTCAGGACCAGTTGCAGCTGTTCGTCCACTTCGAGGACGCGCTGCCCGCAGCGGCCCCCTCGATCGGTGGCGGCGCGGTTTCGTCCGCTTCGGAAGGCGAGAGCGACACGAACACCATCAACCGCTACCTTCTCAAGAAGGTGGACGAGCTGGAACTGTCCGTCCGTTCGGCCAACTGCCTCAAGAACGACAACATCATCTATATTGGCGATCTGGTCCAGAAGACCGAAGCCGAGATGCTGCGCACTCCGAATTTCGGCCGCAAGTCGCTGAACGAGATCAAGGAAGTGCTGTCGTCCATGGGCCTGCGCCTTGGCATGGACATCCCCGGCTGGCCGCCCGAAAATATCGAGGAAATGGCCAAGAAGCTCGAGCAGGAACTGCTGGGTTAAAAATACCCGTCGCCCCAGCGAAGGCTGGGGCCTCAGGCCGCCGGGTTCGACCAGGAGGCACGAGATCCCAGCCTGCGCTGGGATGACGATTACGGGAAATGGGCAGCGCCCTGATGGCTGCCTGGTCTGGGATACCTGATACGGTCCCTTAACGAACGGAGTACAGAATATGCGTCATAAGGTTGGTCATCGTAAGCTGCAGCGGTCCTCGGGTCACCGCACCGCGCTGCTCCGCAATCTGGCGGCTTCGCTCATCAAGCATGAGCAGATCCTCACCACCACGCCCAAGGCGAAGGAACTGCGTCCCTACGTCGAGAAGCTGATCACGCTGGCGAAGAAGGGTGGCCTGTCCAACCGTCGCCTGGCGAACAGCCGCCTGATGGACGACGCGCAGCTGGTCAAGCTGTTCGACGTTCTGGCCGAGCGCTACAAGGATCGCAACGGCGGCTACACCCGCGTGATCAAGGCCGGCTTCCGCGCGTCGGACGCTGCGCCGATCGCGATCATCGAACTGGTCGACCGCGACGTTTCGGCCAAGGGTCAAGACTCCGGTCCGGTCCAGAACGCCGATGAGGATGAATTCGAAGCCGCATAAGCGCGCTGCCAGCCTCATAAGGGCTGGAAATGCTTCACAAACAGGCCGCCGGTCCGTAGATCGGCGGCCTGTTTTGGTCTGGAGAGGATGAATATGCGCGTGTCCGCCAGGCTGCTGGCATCGCCCCTGGCGATGTTCGCGCTGATCGCTGTCGGCGCGCATGCGGAACCGCTTGCCAAGGGAGCCCGCGCCGGCTCCAACGCCGATACCGGCCCCGTCATCCACTATCCCGTCACCCGCAGCCTTGATCTGGTCGAGGACCATTTCGGCGTGAAGGTGCGCGATCCCTACCGCTGGCTCGAACAGGACGTGCGGCAGGACAAGGCGGTCGAGGATTGGGTCTCTGCCGAAAACCGGGTGACCAGAAGCTATCTGGACAAGCTGCCGGGCCGGGACCAGCTCCGCAGCCGCATGGCGAAGCTGTTCGACTATGGGCGGTTCTCGACGCCCCGCAAGGCAGCCGGCCTCTATTTCTACACCTATAACAGTGGTTTGCAGAACCAGTCGCCGCTCTATGTGCGGCTGGGGTTGCATGGCGACCAAAGGCTGCTGCTCGACCCCAATAAGTTGACGGACGACGGGACGACCGCTCTGGCGGAATGGGAGCCTGCGCCGAACGGACGCCTTCTGCTCTACGCCACGCAGGATTCCGGGACGGACTGGCGCACGCTGAACCTGCTGGACGTAACGACCGGCCGGACGCTGGACGAGCATATTCCCTGGGTGAAATTTTCCAGCCTCAGCTGGGATTCCCGGAGCGACGGTTTCTTCTATTCCCGCTTCGACGCGCCTGAGGCCGGACAGGCGTTCCAGTCGGCGAGCCGTGGACAAAAGGTCTGGTATCACCGCGTCGGTACGCCCGTTGCGCAGGACCGGATGGTCTATGCAACGCCCGAGCGGCCCGAACTCAGCCACCGGGCGCGGGTAACGGATGACGGCCAGTGGCTTGTCATCACCTCCTCACGCGGCACGGAGGACAGGCAGGAGATCAACCTCGTCTCCCTGGACGGCTTCGCATCCGGGGATGCCGTTAAGGTCAAGTCGCTGGTGCGCGGGCTGGAGCATGAATGGCGCTTCGTCGGCAGCCGGGGCAATATCCTGTGGTTCGTGACCGACCTCGGCGCGCCCGACAACCGGCTGGTGACGCTGGATGCCGCCCGCGTCCATCGCAAGCCGGTGGAGATCGTGCCGGAACGCGCCCAGACGCTGTCGGGCGCATCGATGATCGGCAACCGGATCGTCATCGCCTATTTGGCCGACACCCGCACCTATGCCGAACTGATCGAGCTGGATGGGCGCAAGGTCGGTGACGTGCCCCTGCCGGGCGTCGGCACGGCGGCGGGCTTTGCGGGACGGGGCGGGGACCCGGAAACCTTCTTCAGCTTCTCAGGCTTCACCATGCCGTCGACCGTCTATCGCTATGACACCGGCAGCGGCAATATCGAGATATTCGCGCAGCCGAAATTCGCTTTTGACCCCGAAAGTTTCGTCACGACGCAGATTGTCTACCCTTCCAAGGACGGCACGATGATCCCGATGACGATCATCCGCCGCAAGGATATCGCGATCAGCGGCAAGACGGCGCCGACCCTGCTCTACGGCTATGGGGGCTTCAATATCTCGCTCAATCCGGGCTTCTCGGCCACGCGCCTCGCCTGGCTGGAGCAGGGCGGGGCGGTCGCGATCGCCAATCTGCGCGGGGGCGGGGAGTTCGGCCAGTCCTGGCATGACGCCGGGCGGCTGAAGAACAAGCAGAATGTGTTCGACGACTTCATCGCGGCGGGCGAATATCTGAAGGCCAACGGCTATACCGGCAAGGATCAACTGGCGGTCGAGGGGCGATCCAATGGCGGCCTGCTGGTCGGCGCGGTGGTCAACCAGCGGCCCGACCTGTTTGTCGCCGCGCTGCCCAGCGTCGGCGTGATGGACATGCTGCGCTTTGACAAGTTCACGGTCGGGCGCTTCTGGATCGACGATTATGGCGACCCGTCCAAGGCGGAGGATTTTCCGCTGCTCTATAGCTATTCGCCCTATCACAACATCCTGTCCGGCAAGGATTATCCGGCGATATTGGTGACGACGGGTGATACCGACGACCGGGTCGTTCCGGCGCACAGCTTCAAATATATTGCCGCGCTACAGGCGGCGGATATCGGGCCAAAGCCGCACCTGATCCGGGTGGAGACGCGCACCGGCCACGGATCGGGCAAGCCGATCGACAAGGTGATCGACGAATATTCCGACATGTATGCCTTTGCGGCCTTCTGGACGGGCCTCAAAATATCCGATCCCGACTGACCGCGCTGTCCGATTTGTTCAGACAGCCGACAGCCGGCGGGGTATAGGAAGCAGGCAATACAGCAGAGGATATGGCCATGCGGCTCGGACGGATTGCGTTGGGTTCACTGGTTGGCGCGGCGCTGGTCGTGGGCAGCATCAGCCCCGCCATTGCGCGCGACGGCCGCTGGGATCGCGGCTACGGGCGCGGCTGGGACAGGCATCATCGTGGCAACGGGTTCGGCTTTGGCGACGCTGTCGGCGTCGCTGCGCTGATCGGTGCCGTCGCCATTGTCGCCAGTTCCATGAAGAAGGACCGCGACTCGCGCGACCGTTCCGATGATGGAGACAATAGCGCGTCCGCGCCGACGGACGGACAGGATGGTAATGGCCGGAACAACGGCGATTATGCCGATAACGGCTCCTCCCGCAGCTATCCCGGCGGCCCCACCGCCGACAGCACTGATAGCTATTCCGGCAAGGGCGACATCGCCAATGAGGATGCCGCCGTCGATGCTTGCGCCGTCGCGGCGCGGGACGAGGCCTCGGCCAACGGCACCTATGCCGAGGTCAAGGATATCGGCAATCCGCAGCCGATCAGCGGCGGCTGGAATGTCGATGGCAGCGTCGAGCAGCGCACGGGCTATCGCAACGGGAATGGCAAGCTGCGCCGCTTCACCTGCACGGTTAAGGACGGACGCGTCGCCGAGGTCTATCTGAGCCGCGATCCGGCGACGACTTGATTTCCTTCAGCGCGAGTATCTGACAAACTTGCGCCTGCGCATTCCGGGCGGTAGGCGCGTGCCGGCATAATCCCGCCATACAGCCCATAGGGCGTCCGGAGTTTCCATGCCCTTGCTGGGCCACACGCATCGCAAGGCCGCCATAGCCTTCATTCTGGTGACGGCGCTGCTCGATATCATGTCGCTCGGCATCGTCATCCCGGTGCTGGCGCCGCTGATCGAGCAATTGGCTGGGTCGCAGCATTATGCGGGCCTCTGGAACGGGCTGTTCGTGTCCCTCTGGGCGGCGATGCAGTTTCTCTGCTCGCCGATCATCGGATCATTGTCCGACCGGTTCGGGCGGCGGCCGGTCGTCCTCCTTTCGGTTGCGGGACTCGCCGCCGATTTCGTCCTGATGGCGGTCGCGCCGAGTCTTTGGTGGCTGGCTGCCGGGCGGATGCTGGGCGGGATTACGTCATCCAGCTTCACTACGACATTTGCCTATATGGCCGACGTCACGCCTCCGGAGGATCGGTCGAGAGCCTATGGCCTGCTGGGTGCGGCGTTCAGCGCAGGGTTTGTAGCTGGCCCACTGATCGGCGGAGCGCTGGGTGAAATATCGCTGCGCGCCCCGTTCTGGGCGGCTGCGGCGCTATGCGGCGTCGCATTCCTCTATGGCTATTTCGTGCTGCCGGAATCGCTCGCGCCTGAAAAGCGCATGGCCTTCGCATGGCGGCGCGCCAATCCGTTCGGGGCGATGCGCCTGCTGCGATCGCATCCGGAACTGACCGGCCTCGCTGCGGTCAATTTCCTGCTCTATTTCGCGCATCACGTCTTTTCGGCCGTGTTCGTGCTCTATGCCGGCGAGCGCTATGGCTGGAGCGCGTGGCAAGTGGGCACGTTGCTTGCGATGACGGGCGTGCTGGACATGATCATGCAGGGGCTTCTCGTCGGCCGTGTCGTGAAGCGGTTCGGCGATCGGCGCACGATGACGATAGGCCTCTGCTTTGGCGCAATCGGTCTGGCGAGCATGGGCCTTGCCCCGACCGGATGGCTGTTCGTTGCCGCCATGTTCCCCAATTCCCTCTGGGGTCTCGCCATGCCGACCATCCAGTCTCTGATGACCAGGCGCGTGTCGGAATCCGAACAGGGCCAGTTGCAGGGCGCAAACAATAGTGTCGGCAGCATCGCAGGCGTCGCTTCGCCGCTGTTCTTCGGCACGGTCTATACTTTGTCCGTCGGTCCCAATCCGCCTCTGCCGTTCATCGGAAGCGCTTTCCTGTGCGCGGCGCTGGTGCTGGCGCTGGCCGCCATCATCGGCCGCATCGGGACGGCGCACGGGGAGGAGGGGGCCTCGCTGGACTTTGCCGGTCGGTCGCATTAACCGCCCGGCATCCCCCCGGCGCGCGAGAAAGGCGATTCGATGACCCTCCCCGTCCAGGACTCCATTCTGATAGTCGATTTCGGCAGCCAGGTGACCCAGCTCATCGCCCGCCGGGTGCGTGAGGCGGGCGTCTACAGCGAGATCGCCCCCTTCAACAGCGCGGCCGAAGCCTTTGAGCGGATGAAGCCCAAGGGCGTCATTCTGTCGGGCGGGCCGTCCTCGGTCATGTGGGACGACAGCCCGCGCGCGCCGCAGGCGATGTTTGACGCCGGCATCCCGATCTTGGGCATCTGTTACGGCCAGCAGACGATGATGCAGCAGCTTGGCGGCAACGTCGAAGGCGGCGAAAGTGGCGAGTTCGGGCGCGCCTTCATCGAGGTGAAGAAGAGCTGCGCCCTGTTCGACGGTCTGTGGGCCGAGGGTGAAAAGCATCAGGTATGGATGAGCCACGGCGACAAGGTCACCGAGCTTGCGCCGGGCTTTGAGGTTGTCGCCGTCAGCGATGGCGCGCCCTTTGCCGTCACCGCAAATGAGGCGAAGCGCTTCTACGCGACGCAATTCCACCCCGAAGTCGTTCACACGCCCGATGGCGGCAAGCTGCTGGCGAATTTTGTGCGCCATGTCTGCGGGCTGGCGGGCGATTGGACGATGGCCGAATTCCGCGCGACCAAGATTGCCGAAATCCGCGCGCAGGTCGGCGATGGCAAGGTCATTTGTGGCCTGTCCGGCGGCGTGGACAGCGCGGTGGCGGCAGTCCTGATCCACGAGGCGATCGGTAGCCAGCTGACCTGCGTGTTCGTCGATCATGGCCTGATGCGGGCGGGGGAGGCGGATCAGGTCGTTTCGCTGTTCCGCGGCCACTACAATATCCCGCTCGTTCATGTGAATGCGGAGACGCTGTTCCTTGGTGGACTAGCGGGCGTCACCGACCCCGAAGTTAAGCGCAAATTTATCGGCAAGACCTTCATTGAAGTGTTTGAAGATGAAGCAAAAAAGGTCGGCGGAGCGGACTTTCTCGCGCAGGGAACGCTCTATCCAGATGTGATTGAGAGCGTCAGCTTCACCGGCGGACCCTCCGTAACGATCAAGAGCCACCACAATGTCGGCGGCCTGCCGGAACGCATGAACATGAAGCTCGTCGAGCCGCTGCGCGAACTGTTCAAGGACGAGGTGCGTGAACTTGGCCGTGAACTTGGTCTGCCGGAAATCTTCGTCGGCCGTCACCCCTTCCCGGGGCCGGGCCTGGCGATCCGCATTCCGGGCGAGGTCACCAAGGAGAAATGCGACATCCTGCGGAAGGCGGACGCCGTCTATCTGGAGGAAATCCGCAATGCGGGCCTCTATGACGCCATCTGGCAGGCCTTCGCCGTGCTGCTGCCGGTGCGGACCGTTGGCGTAATGGGCGACCACCGCACCTATGACAGCGTCTGCGCGCTTCGGGCGGTGACATCTACTGACGGCATGACGGCGGACATCTATCCGTTCGACGCCGCGTTCCTGAGCCGCGTTGCGACCCGCATCATCAACGAGGTGAAGGGCATCAACCGCGTCGTCTACGACTATACGTC
>JAHFPU010000010.1 GCA_023266635.1 Sphingobium sp. | reverse complement strand
AATCTCAAAGCCTTTCGCAGGATCGCCACCCGCTACGAAAAGACCGATCAGAGCTATCGCGCCATGATCAGTCTCGCTGCACTCAAAATCGCCCTTCGCTAAATGTCCACAGCCCTTAGCAGACTTTGTTGACGCCTTCGCAAATCCGAACTTGGCGGCGCTTGCGGGCGGCTATGATGCAACCAATGCAACTGATCAGCCCGAAAACACACTGCTGGTCTACAGGTATAAGAAACCGTTTTATATCTCGGTTTGTGGGGCGCTGGATGATAAATCGGTGCGTGAACGAGTGCCGACAGAGATTACAGAAGTCTTCGATAAGCTTCGAAACTTCCGGCCTTTGGTCACCCAGGCGTGGTTACCAGATAAAGTTGAAGTTATGGTATGGCCATATGACTATGCCCCTGATCAATCCATCATCTGGCCGAAGCGTTGGCCGGACCTAAAAGACCCTTCAACTCGCAAACGTGGTGATTCATACAGTATATATGTGGCGTCGAGCGAAATGCCTGGTTTGAAAGCGTTTTTAGCAAGTCAGAAGGAAAAGGGGGCGGTCGAGATCGCCGGAAAGAAGTTCGCGGCTAGTATTCGGTTTCCGTTCCCGCATGAGGCGTTGTGGATGGCTCCCGCAATAAAGTAGCGCTGTCAGCATATAGGCGATGGCAGCTTTCGCTTAATCCTAGCCAAAAGCCGACAGTCCCCTTCCCACCCTTATTGTCACCCACCCCCCCCCCCCCCCCCCGCGAAGGCGGGGACCTAATGCGCCTTGGGCACATCGGGCTCATGGAGAGAGATGGGTTCCCGCCTACGCGGGAATGACGAGGTGTTGAAGCGAGGCCTAATATTTGTGCGTTTCCCACTCCTTCGCGTCATGCCAGCGCGGGGCGAGACGAGTCTCGTGCCTCGTCTCGCCATCTCAGGAGATGATGCGCGACCCGGCCTGAGATCCCAGCCTTCGCTGGGATGACGATTGAACGAGGCGGCCCGCCCCTACGCCCCAACCCGGTGCAAACTCATCCCATGCTCCTTCAGCCATCGCCTTGACGGAGCCGGGTCGCGCCCCAACAACCGCGCATGCGCCGCGTGGAAGGCGGGGCTGTGGTCCATGTGGGCGAGGTGGGCGACTTCGTGGGCGACGGTGGACTGGCGGACTTCCGGCGGGGCGAGGATCAGGCGCCAGCTGTAACGGATCGCGCCTGATGAAGAGCAGCTTCCCCAGCGCGCCTTCGGGTCGCCGATGCTGACGGTGGTGAGGGGGAGTTTTGCGCTGGTCGCCAGCGCGCGGGTTTCCGCCTCCAGCACGTCGCGTGCGCGGGCCTTGAGCCAACGGAGCAGGCGCGCCCCGACCGATTCCGCCGCGCCCCCGACGCGCAGCGTGTCGCCGTCGAGCGTGATACGGCGGGGGGCCTTGGCGTCCCAGACGATCGTCACCGGCTGCCCCTCCAGCAGGAAGGTCGCGCCGTCGCACAGGCGCACCGGGAGCGGCGCGCCGGCAAGTTGCGTCTGGACCCACGCCTCATGCTCCTGCGCCCAGCCGAGCGCCTTGCGCAGGTTCGCGCGCGCGGGGATGGACAGGCGCAGGCTGCCATGGGCCGGATCGATCGTGAGACGATAGTTGCGGGCGCGGGCTATCCGCCGGACGCGCACCGGCATGGCGACGCCACCGACCAGTATCTCGCCCTCCAGTTTCGCGCCGTCAGATTTCGCGTTCGACAAGATGGTTTTCCAGATCACCCGCCTCGACCTCCGCAACGGTCCAGCCGCGCACCGACTGGCCGGCGCGATGCACCGCCTCCCGGTCGCCGCTGATAAGATAATGCCAGTCCGGCAGGGGTTCGCCGTCGCCACGCAGGCGATAGGCGCAGGTGCGCGGCAGCCAGGCGATCTGCGCCACGGCCTCCGGCGTTAGGCGCACGCAGTCCGGCACGAAGGACCGGCGGCTCCTGTAGTTGGAGCAGCGGCCTGTGTCCCGGTCCAGAAGGCGGCAGGCGACATTGGTGGGGTAGATGTGGCCGGTGTCCTCATCCTCCACCTTGTGCAGGCAGCATTTGCCGCAGCCGTCACACAGCGCCTCCCACTCCGTCCGGTCCAGATCTTCGAGGGGTTTTTCCCAGAAGTTCAATTCTCACTTCACCCAATGATCGAGCGCGGCCAAAACGGCGTCCGGGGACCCTTCGTCCACATCCTTCGTGCCCGGATCGTCCACCGGCACCAGCGCGATGGGCTTGCCGTCCGGATCGAAGAGATAGGGTGTGCGGCTATGGCTTATAAGATAGTCTTTCGGGCCTTTTTCGTCCGCCTTGCCGTAGATGACAACAAAGTCCTTCGCGACCTTTGCGATCTCTTCCGGCGTGCCGGTGAGGCCGATGAGGCGGGACGAGAAGGCGGTGACGTAATTTTTGAGGACCGCGGGCGTGTCACGCTCGGGATCGACAGTGATGAAGATCGGCTGCAGCTTTGCAGCGAGGGCGGGGGACTGCTTCTCGAACTTGGCATAGGCCTGCATGATCCGCTGCAGGTCGACGGGACAGACATCCGGGCAATAGGTGTAGCCGAAATAGACCAGGCGATATTTGCCCTTGAAGCTGTCCCAGCTGACCTTCTTCCCGTCCTGATCGGTCAGGGTGAAGGGCGCGCCAATGCTTGCACCGGCCAGCGCCCCCTGTTCGAAGGAGGACTGGTCGCCACCACCACCGCAGGCGCTGAGCGCCAGCAGGAGCGGCGACATGAGGGATATCAGCGCTTTGTTCATGGCGTAGCCAGCCATGCCCTGCTAGACTGGCTTTGGCAATTGCGAACAGGTGGTAGCAGAATGCAGCAGTTTAGAGGCCGTCGATCGAGCGCGATCCGGGCGGCGGGCGCGGCGCTGGCGGCGCTGATGCTGACCGTTCCCTCGATCGCACCAGCCCAATTTTCCGACAGCTATAATTTCCTCAAGGCCGTCAAGGACCGGGACGGCGATAAGGCCACGCAGGCGCTCGACAAGCCGGGCACGACCATCGTCAACACCAAGGACGTGACCACCGGCGAGACCGCATTGCACATCGTCGTCGCGCGGCGCGACGTAACATGGCTGAGTTTCCTGCTGGCAAAGGGCGCGAACCCGAACCTGGCCGATAACAAGGGAGAGACCCCGCTGCTGGATGCGGTGCAGCTGCGCTTCATCGACGGCGCGCGCTATCTGCTGAGCGGCGGGGCGCAGGTCGATAAGCCGAACGATAGTGGCGAGACGGCGCTGATCCGCGCGGTGCAGTTGCGTGATGTCGCCATGACCCGCCTGCTGGTCAGCCTAGGCGCTAATCCCGACAAGCGCGACAGCATCGCCGGCATGTCCGCCCGCGATTATGCAGTCCGCGACGGGCGCACGCCGGGGCTGGTGCAGGCTCTGGACGAGGCGAAACCGAACAAGGCGAAGAGCGGGGCGGTGCAAGGTCCGAGTCTTTAAGACTACCTACATCCGTTCGTTTCGAGCCTTGTCGAGAAACCAGCGCAAGGCTTCTCGCCTTCGCTCGAAGCAAACGGATGTGCCGTTAATCTCCTAAATCCCGAACCCGATTTCCGCCGGATATCCCGGATCTGACAGCGCCGTAAGCCGCCGGGCGGCACGGCGGGCGAAGCGGAGCGTTTCGGCCTTGCGCCGGGCGGCGGCCAGGGGTTCGGTCGGCGCGGGGCGCAGGATTTCGGCGTCATATTGATCCGCGACGATCAGGCCAGTGCGGTCGGGCCATAGCGCCGATCCCTCGAACAGTGCGAGGTCGAAACCGGACGGGATCGCCCAGTAGAAGCGGTCGCAATAGTCTAAATAGTCCGGCCATTTCATATCGCCGAGCAGGTCGGCGCGGCTGCACTTGATCTCCACGATCACCAGATGCCCCGATCCGTCGAGCGCCATGATGTCAGCGCGCCTGCCATTGGGCAGCGATACCTCCAGCTGGCCGAAGATGTCGTGCCGCTGGAACAGGCGCAGGATGCCGCGCGACACGGCCAGGGCCGTGCCATTGGTGAGGGGTGAACAATCCGCTTCGGCCATCGCCGACCCTTAGAACAGGACGGGAACAAAGAAAAGGCCGATTCCGTTTTCGGAACCGGCCTCAATCCGTTTCGCGTCGCTAAGAGCGATCAACGGTAGAAGATGTGATTGTCGATCAGCGCCACTTTTGCACGGCCCCAGCTGGGCGATACGCGGCGGGCGTGGAAGTAGAGCGCGCCTTCGGCCAGGCTGTTCCAGCTGTCCGCGATCGCGATCTGGGAGATGGCGACCGCCTCTTTCCAGGCGTGGCCGGCGGTGGCGATGGCCGGCATGGCGCGGCCGCGGACGAAGCTGAACTGGCCAGGCTGATAGACGACGCCGCACAGGCTGTCGGCGAACCGACCGGACTTCATGCGATTGATGATGACGCGGGCGACGGCGAGCTGGCCGGCGAGGCTTTCGCCCTTCGATTCAAAATAGACGGCGCCGGCGAGGCACTGCATCTGTTCCGACAGGGACTCAGGCTCACCCTGCTGCGATACGAGAGAGGAGAGACTGGCCGGGGCGGAGACGGCCTGCGCCGCTTCATCAGCAGTGGCGGTCGCGGGCTTTGCATCGGTGGCAAGCGGCTGAACGACTTCACCGGGCGCGGCGAAGGTAACGCCTGGCTTGCCCGAAGTATCGCTGGAAGAGGAGAGCGGAGCGTCCTGCGGCGCGCGGATGGCGGAAGGAACGCTGTCTACTGATGCGCTGGCCGCTCCGGCAAGAGACGCATCACTGGCCATCGCAGTAGCGGCGGCAGTCAAAGCAAAAGCCGCCAACGTGGCAGCGCGCAACGAGAAACTCATGTAGGTCCAGAACTGTGCGGTTGGTCGGCCCTTGAACGTCGCGTCCCTGAAACTCTTATTGGACGTTCGGCCGCCCCCCGTCTGCGTGTTTGCCATTCGACGTCCCCCCCGGACATCTAAAAGGTAACCTGCGCGTTGAAGCGTGCCGGGGCCTATGAATGCCGATCCAGGTTAAGTCAACGTTCAGCAGATCGTTTCAGCGGCGAACCGTTCCGCATCCGCGATGTCGAGTTCAATTAACCATAGGTCGTGGTCCGAACGCAGGCGGCGCGCCATATATTGATTCCCTGCATCCGGATCGGAGTCGTTTGTCGGGCCGCAGGGGAGGAGGCGATAGCCGCCCTCATAGTCCGGAACACGCTCGAACAGGCCCGTTTTCTGGCCCCTTTCAAGGCACTGGACCAGGATCACGCCGCTGATCGCGTCGCCCTTGTTCAGGATCATCGCGAAGCCGCCGGCTTGCCCTGCCCGCTTGATCAGCGCGCTCGCCAGCATGTGGCTGGCGAGGCGTTCAGTCACCGGATTCCGGCGCGATATTGCCGCCATAGCCCGGCAGCGACGTGAGCGGAAAAGCCGACCGCATGAAGGTGCCGGTGCCGCGCCCGACTTCCTCGCCGTCCGAATCGACCAGGCTGGCTTCGGCGACATAGACGCGCCGGCGACCGCTGATCCAGCGACCCTCGGCACGGATGCGGCTGCGCTTGATTGGCCGGGTGAAGAGCAGGTTGAAGCTGGTCGTCAGCAGGAAGCGGTCGCTGACAAGGCTGTTGGCGGCGTAGAAGGCCGCGTCATCCAGCATCTTGAAATAGACCGTGCCATGGACGGCCCCGGCAGCGTGGTAGACTCTTTCATCGACATCGAAGTCTATGATCGACTGACCAGCGCCGGGGATCGTCAGTTCCGACTGGAACATCCGGTTGATCGGCGCGGAGCGATAGAGCTGTTCCAGAGCGCGAAAATGCGCAGCTTCGCCGCTGGGCGGCGCCGCATCACCCATGTCAGGCCGCGTCACGGGCCTCATTGCCGGACAGGAGGGCGAACAGCGCCTCGTCCGAACCGACGCCGCGCAGGCGGGTGATCTGGTTTTCGTTGCGCAGGTAGCGCGACACGCGCGCCAGCGTCTTGAGATGCTCCGCGCCGCTGTCGAGCGGCGAGAGCAGGGCGAAGATCACATCGACCGGCGCATTGTCCACGGCATCGAAGCCGATCGGCTGATCGAGCAGGACGACCAGGCCGCAGACCTTGTCGATACCCTCCATCTTGGCATGCGGAATGGCGATGCCGCCGCCAAAGCCAGTAGACCCCAGCCGCTCGCGCTCCGTCAGACGCTCAGACACCGCGCCGGCGTTGAGGCCATAAGCCAGTGCGGCCATGTCGCCGAGCTTCTGGAAAAGCTGCTTCTTGCCGGAAACCGAAAGGCTGCTGGACAAGGCCTTCGGCGTAAGGAGATCATCAAAATGCGTCATGATACACTCGGGTTGGCACCTTCGCCTCTTTGGCCGCGGGAAAACGCCCCGGGCATGGGCATGAACCAAAGCCCGGGCCATTAGTCCTCCCGATGCCGAAGGTCAACCGCCGAGCGCGCCTGTGGGCGGCCCGTCCCCTTTCCGGACGGGCCGCCATGTGACAGGCATCAGGCGTCAGGTTGCGGCGATTGCCGTGGGTTCGACCCAGCCGATCGTGCCATCATGTCGGCGATAGACCATGTTGTAGGCCGATGTGCCCGCATTCACGAACAGCAGCGCATTGGTGTTGCGCAGATCCAGCATCATGACCGCATCGGACACCGACGCCTGAGGAATATCGACGCGGGTTTCCGCGACGATCAGCGGCGCATCGGCCGGCTCATCCTCATCGTCATAGCTGGCGAACACGGTATATCCGGCATTGTCATGGCCGTTTAGCGCATGACCGTTGAGGCTGCCGCCGCCCTCCAGTTCACTCCGCACAGCTTCCGCCGCCGCTGCCTGGATATGGCGGTCTTTGAGACGACGCATGTAACGGCGCAGCTGCTTTTCGATCCGGTCGGAAGCGATGTCGAAGGCGGGATGCGCCTCCTGCGCCTCACCCGCGCCCTTCAACAGAAGGCCGGTCATGACATGGCAGACGATATCGCAATGGAATGCGCCGTGGGGCGCCTTGCGAAACGTCACCTGGGCGGAGATGGCCCGGGCGAAATATTTCTCGGCCATGGCTTCCAGCCGGGACCACACATGCTCCTTGAGCGCGTCGCCCGTTTCCACCTGATGACCGGAAACACGAATATCCATCTTGCCTTCTCCTTGCTCAGGCGAATGCGCCGAGACGCATTCGCGGGCTCTTGCGGACTGCCGGGGGGCGAGTCCGTGGGCTGCGCGGCCCTGCCAGGACGGCATTGCCGTTAAGCCCTTGACCATGCGTCCGAAATATCGAACGCACCGGCCTGCTTCAGGCTCCGTCCGGTCAGCCCGGAGAAAGCCCGTCGAGCCAGAGCGGCTTGTCCAGCGTCGCGAGGAACGCGGCATGCCGCTCCAGTTCCTCCGCGCTGGCCACATGCGGCCGCGCGGGGCGGACGGGACGGACACCAGCCATATAGGCCGGTTCCTCCCGCCGATCCTGATCCTCCTTATCCGATCCCAGCGTCAGGCCGATCTGCCGTCCGCCGGTCAATTCAATGTAGAGCTGCGCCAACAGCTCCGCGTCGAGAAGCGCGCCATGCTTGACGCGATGGCTGCGGTCGATGCCGTAGCGGGTGCAGAGCGCATCGAGGCTGTGCTTGGCGCCCGGGTGCATGGTCCGCGCCATCGCGACGGTATCGATCATCCGATCAAGGGAGACCTCTACGCGGCCGCACAGTTTCAGTTCGTGGTTGAGAAAGCCGAAGTCGAACCGCGCATTATGCGCCACCAGCGGGCAATCGCCGAGGAAGGCGAGCAGTTCGTCTATGCCCGATGCGAAGAGCGGTTTGTCCGACAGGAAGACGTCCGACAGGCCATGCACAGCCTCCGCCGCTGCAGGCATGGACCGCTCGGGATTGTAATAGGCGTGAAATGTGTTGCCTGTAGGAACCCGGTTGAAGAGTTCTATGCAGCCGATTTCCACGAGCCTGTCCCCGCTCGCGGGATCGAATCCAGTCGTTTCCGTGTCGAAAATGATTTCCCGCATCGACTCTGCCGACTTCCTTTAATCTGTATCTATCTGCCTGCTTTGCGGCGAAGGCAAGTAACGAGACGGCGGACCTGCCCGCAGGTGCGGTCGAAGGTCGTGCCGGTATCCACGATATAGTCGGCCCGGCGGCGTTTAACAGCATCGGGAACCTGCAACCGCTTGATCCGGTTGAATTTCGCGACGGTCATGCCGGGACGCGCGAGAACGCGGGCGCGCTGCTTCCACGCAGGCGCGCTGACGACGATGACACCGTCCAGCTTGCGCTCGCTGCGGCCCTCAAAAAGGAGAGGGATATCCAGCACCACGATTGCGCGCGCGCGGTTGCGCTGGAGAAAGCGTTTCTGGGCTGCGCGGACGGCGGGATGGACGATCGATTCCAGTGCGCGCAATTCCTCCGGATGGCCGAAGACGGCAGCGCCGAGCTTGGTGCGATCCACGCCCATTGCCCCTGTCGTCCCAGGAAAACGCGCTTCGATCGTCGGGAGCAGGGATCCGCCCGGACCCTGGAGCCGATGCACCTCTGCATCCGCATCGAAAACCGGCACCCCTTCCCGCCGGAGCATCGCGGCGACCGCCGACTTCCCCATGCCGATGGACCCGGTGAGGCCGATCCGCTTCATGCCGTCAGGAGCGCACGCAATTCATCGTCATGCTCTCGCGGCGCTTCCGCATCGAAGAAGATGTCGAAGGCGAGCGCAGCCTGACCGATCAGCATCTCTAGGCCATCGATCGTGGCGAGATTTCTTGCCTTCGCGGCAGCGAGCAGGCCAGTCTCGATCGGGGCATAGACGATGTCGTAGACCGTGGCGGTAGAGGGAAGAGTCGACAGGTCGAGATCGAGCGGCGGCTGGCCGGTCATGCCGAGCGAGGTCGAATTGGCAATAAGGTCTGCTGTTGGAAGCGGATCGGCAAAGGTAATAACGTCGCCCTTCATATCCGCCCTATCCAGCAGCGCTCGACCCTTGGCGGGATCGCGGACCATGATGGTGATCTTCGGCACGCCCAGTGTCGCCAGCGCGAACAGGATGGCCCGAGCCGCGCCGCCCGCGCCGATCAGTACCGCATGGTCGCCCTTCCATTTCCGCTGGATCAACGGCTGAAGAAATCCGCCGGCATCGGTGTTTGTGCCGATCAGCGGCCCGCCGGTTTCGCAGGCGATGGTGTTCATCGCGCCGATGCGCGCCTGCACCCCGCCGGGATCGTCCGTATAGTCCATTACCGCCACCTTGTGCGGGATGGTGACGTTGCAGCCAAGCCAGTCATTGTCGCCCCGCCGCTGCAGGAAATAGGCGGCCAGGGCGTCTGGTGTCACATGCGTCTTGCGATATTCCGCCTCTATGCCGAGCTTCTGCAGCCAGAAATTGTGAATCAGCGGCGATTTGGAGTGGGCGATCGGGTCGCCGATCACTTCTGCATATGGAAGGCTCATGAGGGCAAAAGGCCGCGGACGCGCAGGAAGTCAAGCAGTGGCAACAAGGGCAAGCCCTGAATCGCGAACTGGCTGCCTTCCGTCTTCGTGAACAGTTGCGCGCCCGGACCCTCTATCCGGTAGCAGCCGACGCACCAGCGCAGCAGATCCCAGTCGGCATCCAAATACTGTTCGATGAAGGCGGGGCTGAGGGGGCGCATGACCATGCGGACGCGCTCCACATGCCGCCAGACGGGCACACCGCCATGGGTGATGACGGCGGCGCTGTGCAGATGATGGGTTTTGCCCGAGAGCAACGTGAGGATGCGCACGGCGTCATCCCGGTCGACAGCTGTGTCGATCATCTGGCGGTCGTCGAGCGACAGGGTCTGATCGCAGCCGAGCACGAGGGTTCCCGGAATGCGGCGGGACACACGCAGGGCCTTAAGTTCCGCCAGCGCATCGGCGAGCGCCCGCGCGTCCAGACCGTCAGCGCGCAGGGCCTCCGTCGCCGCCTCTTCATCCACGCCAGGATGCAGCGCCTCGAAGGGAATGCCGGCTGCTTTCAGCAAGGCTGCCCGTCCCGCGCTCTGTGAGGCAAGGATGATGATCGGTTCGTCGCTCACTCCGCCAGCACCCGCTCATTGAACAGGTTGATGATGGCGGCGGCGGCTTCCTCGATCGAGCGGCGGGTCATGTCAATGACGGGCCAGCCATTGTCGGCGAACAGACGGCGGGCAAAGGTCACTTCCTCCTGGACCCGCTCGATATCCACATAGGCGGTCTCGGGCGCCTGGTTGAGGGAAAGCAGCCGGTTGCGCCGGACCTGCACCAGCCGTTCCGGACTGATCGTTAGGCCGACAACCATGGGATGCTTGAGGCCATAGAGATTGCGGGGCGGCGGCGATTCCGGGACGAGCGGGATGTTCGCCGTCTTGTAGCCGCGATTGGCGAGATAGATGGAGGTCGGCGTTTTCGACGCGCGCGAGACGCCGGCGAGGACGATGTCGGCTTCCTCCCAATTCTCATGCCCGACGCCATCATCATGGGCGATAGTGAACTGGATCGCCTCGATCCGGGCGAAATAGGCTTCGTCCAGGATATGCTTGCGCCCGGGGCGGTTGCGGGCCTCCTGCCCCAAAATATTGGACAGCGCGTCGGTCACGGCGTCGAGCGGTGCGACATGCGGCAGGCCGAGCGCCCGGCAGCGATTTTCGAGCCGCCTGCGCAGTTGGGAATTGGCGAGCGTAAACAGGACGATGCCCGGATTGAGGGAAATCTCCTCCATGATCCGGTCGAGATGGACGTCGGACCGCACCATCGGCCAGAAATGGCGGATCGCCTCGACATTCTCAAACTGTGCTATGCCCGCCTTGGCGATATTCTCCAGCGTCTCGCCCGTGGAGTCAGAGAGCAGGTGGAGATGGAGCCGCGTCATGTCGACCGTTGTGTTTGCCATTTGTGGATAAGGCAAGGGACAGTTTTGGGGATGGATTCCCCTCCACGCTATCGGGGATTCCATCCACAGGCCCCCAACAGGAGCCCGATTCCATCCACATGCTGTGGATAGCGCGGATGGATTGCGGGACTCCGATGCACGCAAGGGGACTCGTATGAGTCAAGCTGTTGGCATATGCGGGCGCAGCGCATAAACCCCGCTGCCAAGCGCCCAACTATCTTCATCATCTTTAACTCTAATTTAAGATTCTTATTATGATGGCTTCCAACGCGGAACCGACTCTCAAGCCTTTGCTATCCGTCCTGCGAGGCGAAAAGCCAGCGATCCCGCCCATGTGGCTTATGCGGCAGGCGGGCCGATATCTCCCCGAATATCGCGCCTTGCGCGCCGAAAAGGGCGGGTTTCTGGAGCTTGTCTATGACAGTCCGTCCGCTGCGGAGATCACGATCCAGCCGCTGCGTCGCTTTGCCTTCGACGGGGCCATCCTGTTTTCCGACATCCTGATCGTGCCCTATGCGATGGGTCAGAAGCTGTGGTTCGAGGCGGGCGAAGGCCCGCGCATGGCGCCACCGCTCGCCGAAGCCGACCTGACGAGCCTGACACCCGATTTCAGCCGGTTCGAGGCGGTCTACGAGACCGTCAGGCAGGTGAAGGCTGCCCTGGGCCCCGAAGTCACCTTTCTGGGCTTTGCGGGCAGTCCCTGGACCGTCGCGACCTATATGGTGGCGGGCCAGGGGAGCAAGGACCAGGGTCCGGCGCGCCGGATGGCCTATGGCGATCCGGAAAAGTTCGGCGCGATCATCGACGCCATCGTCGATGCGACAGTCACCTATCTGTCCGGGCAGATCGTTGCGGGCGTCGAGGCAGTGCAGCTGTTCGACAGCTGGGCGGGAAGCCTGGCGCCGCTGGAGTTCGAGCGGTGGGTAATTCGGCCGAATGCCGAGGTCGTCCGCAGGGTGAAGGCGCTGCATCCCGATGTGCCGATCATCGGCTTTCCCAAAGGCGCGGCGGCCAAACTGCCGGACTATGTCGCGGGAACCGGCGTCGATGCGGTCGGGCTGGATGAGACGGTCGATCCGCACTGGGCCGATGCCGTCCTGCCCAAGGGGCTGCCGGTGCAGGGCAATCTGGACCCGCTGGCGTTGATCGCCGGCGGCGAGGCGGTGGAAAAATCCGTCGCCAACATCATGGCGGCCTTTCGCAACCGTCCCCATATCTTCAATCTGGGCCATGGCATCTTGCAGGACACGCCGATCGCGCATGTCGAGCAGCTGATCGAGCTGGTGCGAAACACGAAGGTGAGCGGGATTTAGGCGATGGGTTTTTTGGGTAACGCCTATCTGTGGGTGAAGGCAGCGCATATCATCTTCGTCATCTTCCTGATGGCGGGGCTGTTCATGATGCCGCGCTTCTTCGTCTATCATCAGGAATGCGCGCCCGGTTCCGAAGAGGACGCCAAGTGGATCGTGCGGGAGCGCAAGCTGCTCAGGATCATCCTCGACCCCGCCATCACCATGGTATGGATTTTCGGCCTGTTGCTTACGTTCGACATTGGCGCGTGGAGCATGGGCTGGTTCCAGGTCAAATTCCTCTGCGTGCTGGTGCTGTCAGGCTATCATGGCTGGATCAGCGGCTATGCGAAGAAGCTGGCGCGGGGGGAGCGGCCGTTCAGCGACAAGAAGTTGCGGATGCTCAACGAAGTGCCGGGCATATTGGTCGCGCTCGTCGTGATACTGGCGATCGTCAAACCCTTTTGATCGCGTCTTTCTTTCTCCAGCATAATGCCATCCGGACGCGCTGCTTCGCCTTGACTTGATCCCGCGCCAAGCCTAACGATTCAGAGCGTATCCACGCTGTCGCCCGCGCATGGGGATCTCTTCCCCTTTAACATTCCTGCGGGCTGGCCTTTTTCCCACCTCATACTCTGCCGGATTCCCCTCGGATGCATCTCAAAGACCTCAAGAAAAACACGCCCGCCGAACTCGTCTCCATGGCCGAGGAACTGGGGGTCGAAGGCGCGTCCACGCTGCGCAAGCAGGACCTGATGTTCGCGATCCTGAAGGCCGAGGCCGAGAATGGCGAGCAGATCATGGGCCTGGGCACGGTCGAGGTGCTGCAGGACGGTTTCGGGTTCCTGCGCAGTCCGGAAGCCAATTATCTGGCCGGTCCAGACGATATTTACGTGTCGCCGAATCAGGTTCGCAAGTTCGGCCTGCGCACCGGCGACACGGTGGAAGGCGAGATCCGCGCGCCCAAGGATGGCGAGCGCTACTTTGCCCTGACCAAGCTGGTGTCGGTCAATTTCGATGATCCCGAAGCGGTCCGTCATCGCGTCAATTTCGACAATCTGACACCGCTCTATCCGGACGAGAAGCTGAAGCTCGACACGCTGGACCCGACGGTCAAGGACAAATCGGCGCGCGTCATCGACATCGTCAGCCCGCAGGGCAAAGGCCAGCGCGCCCTGATCGTCGCGCCGCCGCGTGTGGGTAAGACCGTCCTGCTGCAGAACATCGCCAAGGCGATCACCGACAATCATCCCGAAGTCTTCCTGATCGTGCTGCTGATCGACGAGCGGCCCGAGGAAGTCACCGACATGCAGCGCAGTGTGAAGGGCGAGGTCATCAGCTCGACCTTCGACGAGCCGGCGCAGCGCCATGTGCAGGTCGCCGAAATGGTGATCGAGAAGGCTAAGCGTCTGGTCGAGCACAAGAAGGATGTCGTCATCCTGCTCGATTCCATCACCCGCCTCGGCCGCGCCTACAACACCGTCGTGCCATCGTCCGGCAAGGTGCTGACCGGCGGTGTCGACGCCAACGCCCTGCAGCGCCCCAAGCGCTTCTTCGGCGCCGCGCGCAACATCGAGGAGGGCGGTTCGCTCTCCATCATCGCCACCGCGTTGATCGACACCGGCAGCCGCATGGACGAGGTGATCTTCGAAGAGTTCAAGGGCACCGGCAACTCCGAAATCGTCCTCGACCGCAAGGTTGCGGACAAGCGCATCTTCCCGGCGCTGGATGTCGGCAAGTCCGGCACCCGCAAGGAAGAGCTGCTGGTCGACAAGGGCAAGCTCAGCAAGATGTGGGTGCTTCGCCGCATTCTCATGCAGATGGGCACCGTCGATGCGATGGAGTTCCTGCTGGATAAGATGAAGGATTCGAAGACCAACGAGGATTTCTTCGACTCCATGAACCAGTAATCGCGGGCGGCGTTATCCCATGATGATCGAGATTCTCGCCGCTGCTGCAGCATCTGCCCCCAGCCTTGGGTCCCCTGCGGATATCTGGGGCCATATCGTCGCGGACTTCTCCAACATCACCTCGCCCAGCGCGCTTGCCGCGTTCGGGCAGGTGCTGATGATCGATATCTTGTTGGCGGGCGACAATGCGATCGTCGTCGGCGCGCTGGCGGCAGGATTACCCGCGGAGCAGCGCAAGCGCGTCATCATGATCGGCATCATCGCCGCGCTGGTGCTGCGGATCGGCTTTGCGCTGGTGGTGAGCCAGTTGATGCAGATTGTCGGCCTGATCCTGGCCGGTGGGCTGCTGCTGTTGTGGGTATCCTGGAAGATGTGGCGCGAGCTACATCCGGGAACGGGCAGTGGCTCGACAGAGATCGACGGTGATGAGGCCAGCGGCGTCCGGCCGGCCAAGAGCTTTGCCGCCGCCGCATGGGCCGTTGCCGTCGCCGACGTGTCGATGAGCCTGGACAATGTGCTGGCCGTCGCAGGCGCGGCGCGCGAGCATCCGGGTATCCTCATCATCGGCCTGATCCTGTCGGTCGCGCTGATGGGCATCGCAGCAAACGTCATCGCAAAATATATCGAGCGGTATCGCTGGATCGCTTATTTCGGCTTGGTCGTGATCGTCTATGTCGCGTTCAAAATGATCTATGACGGGTTCGTCGATCATCAGGTGGGTATCCTGACGCTCTTTTCCTGATTGATGGCGTCGCCGGGTACGACGCCATCCAACTTTATGCTTCACAATGCGAATTTCTACGTCCTGACGGGTGGACCCGGTGCAGGTAAGACTAGCGTGCTGACGGCTCTGTCAGCGCGGGGCTATAAATGTGTTCCGGAGTCCGGACGGGCGGTGATTAAGGACGAGGTGAGGTTGGGCGGTACAGCCCTGCCGTGGGCCGATAAAGCGGCGTTCGCACTACGAATGGAGGAAATGGACCGGCAATCTCATGAGGAGGCCAGCACCGTTCTACCGCAGCCATTGTTTTTTGATCGCGGATTGCCCGATGTTCTTGGTTATCTGTCACTCGAAGGCTTAACGGTTCCCGATAGCTTACGCAGGGCTTGCGACGAGCGGCGATATGCCAACGTCGTGTTTATCGCGCCACCATGGGAGGCGATTTACACTCGCGATGCGGAGCGCAAGCAGGACTTTGCCGAAGCACAGCGAACATTCGTGATGATGGCGCAGACTTATGCTGACTTGGGCTATCGGCTGATTGAGTTGCCTTTAGGGTCGGTGGAGATGCGTGCTGCGTTTATCCTTTCGCACGTTTCGAGAAGTGCGATCAGGGAATAAGGATCGTCGACCCCGTCGTTTCCCGGGCCTCCAGTGCGCGATGCGCTTCTGCCGCATCGGCGAGGGGGAAGCGCTGGTTGATGTCGGCTTTCACCACGCCCTTTGCGATTTGATCGAACAGGCGCGCGCCCAGACGTTGAAGGTCAGCGTCCTCGCGGACATAATCGAACAGGGTAGGGCGGGTTACGAACAGCGATCCGCCACGGCTGAGCGACAGGATGTCGACGGGGGGAACGGGTCCAGAAGCATTCCCATAGGTGATGAGCAGCCCTCGTGTTTTGAGCGAGGCGAGGGAGGCGTCCCAGCTGGCCTTCCCAACGCCGTCGAACGAGACGTTTACGCCCTTGCCGTTCGTCAGGTCGCGGACTTGTTCGGCCAGCGTGTCGAAGGGACCGGAGAGGCTGTGTGCTGCTCCGGCCGCTTTGGCTCGCGCAGCCTTTTCCTCAGACCCGCTATGCGCGATGACGGTGACGCCCATGCTGGCGAGCCAGGGGACCAGGATCGATCCAACGCCGCCAGCCGCCGCATGAACAAGTGCCGTTTGACCGCTCTCCATCTTGCTGCAATCCTCGGCGAGGAAGCAGGCGGTCATCCCTTTGAGCGATGTGGCCGCGGCCGTTTCACAGGATACGGAATCCGGTAATTTCAGGACACGGTTTGCGGGCATGATGCGGTGCGTGGCGTAGCTGCCATGCGCCCCGCCCACATAGGCGACGCGATCGCCCGGGGTAAAAGACGTAACGCCATGTCCGACAGCAATGACGACGCCGGCGGCCTCTGCACCGAGGCCGACCGGAAGCGCAGAGGGATAAAGGCCGGTTCGCACATAGGTGTCGATGAAGTTCAGACCGATTGCTTCATGAGCAATCAGAACTTCGCCTTCGCCGGGCGTGGGAATTGCGAAATCCTCACGTTCGATGACTTCCGGGCCGCCATGTCTGCGGACGATAAGCCGCCACCCGTCAGCCATCAGAGATGCTCTGCGAAAAAGGCGGCGGTGCGGCTATCGGCGAGCTGCGCCCCGGCTTCATCCCGACGCTGGCCCATCTGCGCGGCGAAGCCGTGATCCAGGCCGTCATAGTCGTGCAGGGTGGCATGGCGATTGTCGGCAAGGCCATCATGCATGGCCTTCTGCACGTCTGGACCGACGAAATGGTCTGCCGTTGGAATGTGGAGCAGGACCGGCTTGCCGATGGCATGCTGCTCCCCCAGCAACCCGTCAATGCCGACGCCATAATAGCCGACAAAGGCATCGCCGTCCGTTCTGCAAGCCGCCATGAAGGCGAGGCGGCCGCCAAGACAATAGCCGACGCAACCTACCTTGCCATCCGGGCCGAGCACGGCACGAGCGGTCTTGATGGTTGCTTCGATATCCTTGATGCCTTCATCCTGATCGAACTTGCCGAACAGGCCAAAAGCTTGCTGAAGCTGGTCTGGGACATCGGGGTCGAGTTCGATGCCGGGTTCCATCCGCCAGAACAGGTCGGGCGCGAAAGCGAGATAGCCGCTGGCGGCAAGGGCGTCGCATTTGCGCCGGATGCCTTCGTTAACGCCGAAGATTTCCTGGATGACCACGACGGCGGCCTTCGCCGTTCCGGTGGGGCGGGCCACATAGGCTCCAAAGCTGGCGTCGCCGCTCAATGTTGTGACTGATGTCGTTTCGCCCATGGGAATCATCCTCTTAAAAATGCCTGCCGCTTACCTCTGGAATAATGGCTGTTGCGGCGCTTGCAAACGCGGATTCCCGTGCGACTGGCTTTCCGCGATATGATGCGGCATGAATGGGAAACCATATTCCACAAGGGAGGCCCGGCCGTGAAAGTTACCGTCGATTTCGATTGCACGCCCGAAGAAGCACGCAGTTTTCTAGGCCTTCCCGATGTTACGCCGATCCATGACAAATATGTGCAGGCTATGCTGGACACGATGGATGGATCGAACAGCGTGGAGCAGATGGAAAAGCTGTTCAAAAGCTTTTCGCCGATGGGCGATGCGGGCGTGCGGCTGTTCAAGCAAGTCATGGACATGGGCCTGATGGGATCATCAAAGCCAAGCGGCGGCTAAGCACTCTATCGTGACGGATACGATCTTTGCCCTGTCGAGTGGGCAAGCGCCATCGGCCATCGGCATCATCAGGGTGAGTGGTCCGCAGTCCGGAACTGCGTTGACGCTGCTGTGCGGAAAGATCCAGCAGGCGCGTCGGGCGACTGTGTCGCTGTTTTCCGATCCGGAGACGGGTGATGCGCTCGACCGTGGCCTTGTGCTCTGGTTTCCCGGACCTGGCACGGCAACGGGAGAAGACTTGGCCGAGTTCCATTGCCATGGCGGGCGGGCAGTGACCGCTGTGATACTGGCGGCGCTTGGCAAGATCGAGGGACTGCGTTTGGCGGCACCGGGGGAGTTCACCCGGCGCGCCTATGAGAATGGCCGGATCGATCTCAGCGAAGCGGAAGGGCTTTCCGATCTGCTGTTCGCCGAGACGGAGAGCCAGCGACGCGCTGCCATGGCGATGGCCGAAGGGCATTTCTCGCGGAAGGTTGCGGGATGGCAGGAGCGGTTGCTGGCGCTGTCAGCGATGACGGAAGCGGCGCTCGATTTTTCTGATGAAGATGATGTTCCCGACGCGGGTATCGAAGCGCGGATCGGGCAGGGGGTCGAGGTGTTGCTGAGCGAACTGCGCGGCGAACTCGAGCGGCCTAGTGCCGAGACTTTGCGGGATGGCATAAGGGTGGTGCTGGCCGGTCCGCCCAATGCAGGCAAGTCTACGTTGCTCAACGCACTGGTCGGAAGGGACGCAGCGATTGTGTCGGACATTGCCGGGACCACGCGGGACCGGATCGAAGTGCCGGCGGCAATAAACGGCATCCCTTATCTCTTCACGGACACGGCGGGCCTTCGGGAAGATAGTGGGGATGCGATCGAGGCTGTTGGAATCGCGCGAGCGGAAGAGGCGGTGAGGGCAGCGGATATTGTTCTCTGGCTTGGTGATCCTGGGGCCAGTCCGCGTTCCGATGCCGTGAAAATTTCAGCGAAGAGTGATGAGCTGGGCTGGACAGGCCCTGCCGGTGCTGACCTTGCTTTGTCGGCGCAATCCGGTGAGGGCATGGATGCGTTGGTCGGACTGATCTCTGAGAGGGCATCTCGCTTGATACCCGGAGAAGGAAGCTATGCCCTCCATGCCCGCCAGCGGAAGGAAATGATGGTGATGTTGGCGCAGCTCGAAGCCGCGCTAAACACCTCTGATCTGCTGATGTTTGCGGAGCATTTGCGGTTGGCGCGGGGGGCCGTAGATGCGCTGACGGGGCGCGCTGGGACTGAGGATATGCTGGACGCGCTGTTCGGGAAATTCTGCATCGGCAAATGATGTTCCACGTGGAACAGCGTTTTGACGGTCTCCGGCAAATCCTGTAGAACGCCTGCCATGCACGGAGCTTTTGATGTCATTGTGGTCGGCGGAGGCCATGCGGGTTGCGAGGCGGCGGGGGCCGCAGCGCGTAAGGGCGCACGGACGGCGCTTGTCACTTTTGCCCAATCGACCATTGGCGCGATGTCCTGCAACCCCGCCATCGGCGGACTGGGCAAGGGGCATCTGGTGCGCGAAGTGGACGCGTTGGATGGCCTCATCGCGCAGGGCGCGGATGCTGGCGCGATCCATTATCGCATGCTCAACGCGAGTAAAGGGGCTGCGGTTCAAGGTCCGCGCGTGCAGGCGGATCGGGCGCGGTTCGGTGCGGCGATCCGGACGATGCTGGCGGCACAATCGGGGCTGGAGATCATAGAAGGTGAAGCGGCCGCACTGTACATCGACGGTGGTTGCATAGCGGGATTGACCCTTGAGGACGGAACCTTGGTCCACGCTCGGGCCGTCGTGTTGGCGACGGGCACCTTCCTTGGTGGCCGGCTTTTCCGGGGGGAGGAATTGCTCGATGGGGGACGCATCGGGGAACGGCCAGCCAATCTGCTGGGGCAGCAACTCCGAGCCTTGGACCTGTCAGTCGGGCGATTGAAGACAGGTACGCCGCCGCGCATCGATGGGCGGACGATCGACTGGGCTGCGCTGGAGGAGCAACGCTCGGACAAAGGTAGCTGGATGATGTCGGCTATGTCGGCGCGTCGCACGCTGCCGCAGGTTGCCTGTGCGGTTACGCGAACCAATGCGCAGACCCACGATATTATTCGCGCGGGGCTTGATCGTTCACCGCTGTTCACTGGCGCGATACAGGGGCAGGGGCCGCGTTACTGTCCGTCGATCGAGGACAAGATATTCCGCTTCGGCGACCGCGACGGGCATCAGATTTTTCTTGAGCCGGAAGGTCTGGACACGCATCTGGTCTATCCCAATGGGATCAGCACATCGCTGCCAACCGACGTACAGCTTGCCATGGTGCGATCCATGGCAGGGCTTGAAAGGGCCGAGGTTGCTGTGCCGGGCTATGCGGTCGAATATGATTATATCGATCCCCGCGCGCTAGAGCCGACTCTGGAGATTCGCGCAATGCCGGGCTTGTTTCTGGCGGGGCAGATCAACGGTACGACCGGTTATGAGGAGGCGGCCGCGCAGGGCATCGTCGCTGGAGCGAATGCGGCGGCGCATGCGCTGGATGCAGCGCCGATGATCCTTGATCGGGCGAGCAGCTATATCGGCGTGATGATCGACGACCTGGTGTTGCAGGGTGTGACGGAACCCTATCGCATGTTGACGGCGCGGGCGGAATATCGGCTGCGCCTGCGAGCGGACAATGCCACGACCAGGCTGACGGCGACAGGTATCGATCATGGCCTGATCGGTATGGAACGGCGTGCATGGTTTGCGCGGCGTAGCGATCAGCGTAGGACTGCGGAAGATGCCATGACGTCACAACGCACAGCGACGGAGATGATGCGCGCCGGTATTCCAGTTCGGCAGGACGGATCGCGGCGATCGCTATTCGAATGGATACGGTTCGCGGACGTCTCGCGCGCGTTTGTCGAGAAGGAGGCGCCGGCTTTCGCCACGCTTGATGCCGACCTGCAGAACGAGCTTTGGGAAGATGCGCATTATGCACCCTATCTTGAACGGCAGGATGCCGAGGTGAGGGCGTTACGGGACGGTGAGCGCGTGACCATTCCGGAAGTCTTCGATTACGGCGTTATTGGCGGCCTCTCGATCGAAATGCGCGAACGCCTGGAAAAGGCGCGGCCCTTGACCCTTGCCGCAGCCAGCCGGATACGCGGGATCACCCCTGCGGCGGTTGCCGCTATTCTTGTGCATATCAGAAAAAAAGCGGCGTGACGGAAGATGAGGCGCGGGCATGGCTCGCGAAGCAATTTGATGTTTCACGTGAAACATGGACGCAACTCGAGCGCTATATCGCGCTGCTGTTCGACGAGATGTCACGGCAGAACCTGATCGCTGAATCGACGCGGGACCATGTCTGGGCGCGGCATGTCGTGGACTCAGCGCAATTGCTCCCGCTTGCTGTGAAAGCTGGCCAAGGCGTTTGGATCGATCTGGGCTCCGGTGCCGGGCTACCCGGCATCATAGTTGCAATGCTCTCGCAGCGGCGGGTGCTCATGGTGGAATCACGACGTAGGCGGATCGACTTTCTGAACCATGTGATTGATGGCCTAGGGCTCGACGCCAGTGTGTTCGGGGGGCGAGTTGAGATGCTCCGGGACATTCGTCCAGGTGCCGTGATCAGCGCTCGGGCCTTCGCACCACTGCCAAAACTTTTTGCGACTTCTGCACATCTTTCTAATGCGGAGACGGTGTGGTTGCTGCCAAAAGGCAAAAATTGGCAGAATGAATTGGAAACGACGCGGCAGGCATGGCAAGGTGTGTTTCACGTGGAACGCAGTATCACCGATCCGGACAGCGCCATTATCGTTGCCCGCGCCGTGACAAAAAGGGGCCGCACATGATCCGCATAGCCATAGCCAACCAGAAGGGCGGCGTCGGCAAGACCACGACCGCCATCAATGTCGCCACGGCTTTGGCGGCGACGGGGCATCGCACCTTGCTGATCGATCTTGATCCCCAGGGAAATGCCTCGACCGGTCTTGGCATTCCCAACCTTAGCCGTGAATGGTCGAGCTATCATCTGCTGCTTGGCGAATGCAATGTCGAGGACGCTGTCATTGCGACCAAGGTCCCCAAGCTCGACATCATAACGGCAACGCAGGATCTGTCCGGCGCCGAGATCGAGCTGATCGATTATGAGGAGCGGACCCACCGGCTGGACAATGCGTTCGCTCAGGTGCCAGAGGGGCGTTGGGATATCTGCCTGATCGATTGCCCGCCATCGCTCGGCTTGTTGACCGTCAACGCCATGGTCGCGGCGCAAGCGCTGCTGGTGCCCTTGCAGTGCGAGTTTTTCGCTCTGGAGGGATTGAGCCAGTTGCTTCAGACAGTCGACCGAATTCGCGCGCGCTTCAATCCGGCGCTGACGATCATGGGTGTGGCGCTAACCATGTATGATCGCCGCAACCGGTTGACCGATCAGGTGGCCGACGACGTGCGCGCCTGCCTGGGCGATGTTGTGTTCAACACCGTCATTCCGCGTAACGTCCGTCTGTCGGAAGCACCGAGCCATGGCCTGCCTGCGCTGATCTATGATTATCGATGCAGTGGATCTGAGGCCTATATGGGCCTCGCCCGCGAACTGATTGCGCGCCTACCGCAGCGAGAGCTTGCCGCATGAGCGACGCGTCCGAAAAGCCAAAAGCGCTCCGTCGTCCCCATGGGTTGGGCAGGGGCCTATCAGCGCTGCTGGGCGATGCGTCGCAGGAAGAGCCGATTGCCGGAACGGGCGGCAGCGGACCGCCTACGGGCAAGTCGGTGCAGAGCATCGAGGTCTCCGTCATTCAACCGCATCCGGAGCAGCCGCGCCGGCACTTCGATGAAGATGCACTGCAGGAGTTGGCCGACAGCATCGCCAAGCGCGGCGTGATCCAGCCGATCATCGTGCGGCCGCACGGCAATGGATATCAGATCGTCGCCGGCGAGCGCCGGTGGCGCGCGGCGCAACGCGCGCAGTTGCATCGCATCCCCGCCATTGTGCGCGCCTTTGACGAAGCCGAGACGCTAGAGATTGCGCTGATCGAAAATATCCAGCGCGAAGACCTGAATGCGATCGAAGAGGCAGAGGCTTATCGCAAGCTGATTGCCGAGTTCGGTCATAGCCAGGAGGCGCTGGGCCGGCTGGTGGGCAAGTCCCGCAGCCATATTGCCAACCTGATGCGGCTGCTCGACCTGCCCAAGCCGGTGCAGACGGCGGTCATGGAACAGCGGCTCTCCATGGGCCATGCCCGCGCCCTGATCGGCGTCGAGGATTGCGAAGGGCTAGCGCGGACCATCGAGCAGAAGGGCCTGTCCGTTCGCGATACCGAGAAGCTGGTACGCAAGACGAAGAAGGGTGAGACCGATGCGCCTGCGCGGGTTGCCAGCGCGGGCCGGGGCAAGGACGCCGACATCACGGCGCTGGAGCAGCATCTGGCCGACATGCTGGGGCTGAAGGTCGAGATCACCCATGAGGAAGGCAAGGGCGGAACGCTGTCCCTGCGCTATTCGACCCTGGATCAGTTGGACATGCTGTGTCAGCGGCTGTCCGGCGAGCGGATATGAGGTGCTCGCCCATCAGGGCAAGCTATTGATATTCCGCTAAAATAAGAAATGGTGCGGTCAAGAAGACTCGAACTTCCACGGCCTTTCGGCCACAACGACCTCAACGTTGCGCGTCTACCAGTTCCGCCATGACCGCACACATAATCAGGAGTACCGGCGAGGCCGGCATCTGGTAGGCGCTGGCCATTAGCAAAGGCTGACCCCCTGCGCAAGCGCCGCAAAAAGCTTTTCGTATTGCAATCGTCCCAAGCGTGAAACGGCGCGTTATCCGCGCCGTAAAACCCTCAGGCGCCCTTGTCGGAGAAGGCGAGGGAGAGGTTGGCGGCGTTCTTAGGAATGTCTAGGCGGCTCTCGTTGATGGCCGCTTCCTCGCCCGGTTTCAGGCTGCTTTTATCGGCCTTGGTGGTCCAGCTGAACACGAGGCGGTCCTGGGTGTCGCGCAGCTCGACGATGACCGGCGGCACGGACAGCTTATGCTCGCCGCTGTTCACGATCCGCGCGCTGAACGCGAAATATTCCTCGCCGGTCGGAAGTTTGCGCCGTTCGGCGGGCTTGGCGAGATAGAAAAGCAGGTCGGGTTCGCCATTGTCGGCGACCAGGCCCATATTGACCGCCCAGCTCGGCATGCCGAACAGCATGATGGCGCCGCCCGCTGCGCTGACCACCAGGAAGAAGGCGACGGCGGCGGCCATCCACATCTTGGCCGGGTTCCGGCGCGGCTTGAACGGTACGTCCGGCGCGGCGCTGTCGTCGTAGGCGGGCTGCGTCGCATAAGAGGTGACGGTGGGCGGCGGCCATGATTCGTCCAGGGCCGCAAGCGAGGGGTCAGCCGGAGTGGATGTGACGGGTGTTTCTGCGCTTTCGGTAAGGGCGCCAACGGGCGATGCGAGCGTATCGACATCCCCCGCCGCCGCTACGATCTCCGCCTGCGGGGCCGCTTCCGGGCGCATGGGCAGATCGGGTCCATCCTGGAACCAGCTATGTTTGCACGACGCACAACGCACCTGCCGGCCCGACGGCCCGATGGCGCTGTCGGGCACGATATAGCGCGTAGCGCAGTCGGGACAGACGAGGATCATTCCGCTTCATAAACATCCAATTGACTCCAGAGCAAGCGGTGACACGCAACCCACGAATCTCATGGGCTTCTTTCATCGCTTTACGGCCCCCCATGGCCTGTGCGATGGCGGGAAAAGACGGCTTTGGGGCGGGGGTGCTCCAAAGGACCGCGGCGGAGGATCGGGGCGCTTATTTCGATGGGAACGATCGTCCAGTTCGAAAATGTCGGCCTGCGATACGGCATGAGCGCCGAGACATTGGCGGATGTCAGTTTTTCCCTCGATGGCGGCGGCTTTTATTTCCTGACCGGCGCATCAGGCGCCGGCAAGACGTCGTTACTGAAACTTCTGTATCTGGCCCAGCGCCCCAGCCGGGGCGTCATCCGCCTGTTTGGTGAGGATGTCGTGACTCTTCCCCGCAAGCGCCTCCCGGGATTCCGGCGCAGGATCGGCGTCGTATTTCAGGACTTCCGGCTGGTCCCGCATCTGTCCGCCTATGACAATATCGCCCTGCCTCTGCGTGTCTCGGGCATGGAGGAAAGCGAGATCGATGCCCCGGTGAGCGAAATGCTGGCCTGGGTGGGGTTGGCGGACCGGGCGGGCGCGCGGCCGGCGACCCTGTCGGGTGGAGAGCAGCAGCGCGTCGCGATCGCGCGGGCGGTGATCGGGCGGCCGGAGATACTGATCGCGGACGAACCGACGGGTAACGTCGACGCCGACATGGCCCACCGCCTGCTGACCCTGTTCGAGGCGTTGAACAAGCTGGGCACTACTCTGGTCGTCGCCACCCATGACCTGCCGCTGATCGGCAAGATTCCCGGCGCGCAGATGATGCGGCTGGATAAGGGACGTCTGGCTGACCCCACAGGATCGCTGCGCTATCCGCCCAAGCGGCCGGACGCGCCATGAAGATGGATGCGGCCCGGAAAGCGGAATCCGCGACGGCGGCGCGCAACCGCCTGCTTCCCGAAGGCCGGGTGGCGGGGCCGATGCCATGGGTTATCGCGATCATGATGTTCCTGACCGTGCTTGCCGCCGCAGGCGGGCTGGCGCTTAATCAGGGCATGCGCTCGCTCCGGTCAGAACTGTCCGGCCGGGCGACCGTGCAGATTGTCGAGGCCGACGCCGAAACGCGCGCGCAAGCGGTGAAGAAAATGGTCGCGCGGCTGCGCGTCACGCCGGGAATACGGTCCGTGCAGCCAGTGGATTCGGGCAAGCTCGCCGACCAGTTGCAGCCCTGGCTTGGCGGGGAGATGGATACGGCGGATCTTCCGATCCCGGCGCTGATCGATGTCGAATTTGCAGGCGAGGGGCCGCGCCCGGTGGAAACGCTGGCGAAATTGGCCAAGAGCATCGTGCCACAAGCGCGGGTGGAGCCGCATGCGGCCTTTCTGGGGCCACTGTCGGGCCTCGTCGCGACGCTGGCGGGGGTCGCGGCGCTGCTGGTGCTGCTGATGGCGATCGCGACCGGCGCGGTGGTCGTACTCGCGGCGCGAGGCGCGCATGAAAGCCACAAGGGCACGATAGACATATTGCACCTGATGGGCGCGACGGACGTGCAGATCGCGCGCCTGTTCCAGCGGCGCATTGCGTTGGACGCGATGCTGGGCGGGGGCCTGGGCCTGGTGACGGCGGTGCTGGTCATCCTGCTGGTTGGGAACCGGTTGAGCGCCACGGGATCAGACTTGCTGCGCGCGGCCTATTTGCCGCCATGGGGCTGGGCCGTGCTGGTCGCGTTGCCTGTGGGGGGCATCTTGCTGGCGACGCTGGCGGCGCGGATGACGGTGCTGCGCGCCTTGGGGCGGGCGCTATGATCTCCCGCATCGTTTCCTTCTGCGCGATCGGCTGGATATTGGGCTTTGCCTGGTTCGCGATCCTTCTGCCCCAGCCGCTGGACGGGCGGACCTCGGACGCCATCGTCGTGCTGACGGGCGGGGCGGGGCGGATCGACCGGGGGTTGGCGCTGCTTCAGCAAGGCGCGGCGAAGCGCATGTTCATTTCCGGCGTCGACCGGTCGGTGCGACCGGTCGAACTGGCCTCGCGCTACAAGACCCCCATTCGCTTGTTTGAATGCTGCATAACCCTGGGGCGGGAGGCGATCGACACGCGGTCCAACGGGTTGGAGGCTGCACGCTGGCTGGACAAGCGCGGCTATCGCACCGTACGCCTGATCACCACCGACTGGCATATGCGCCGCGCTGCGCTGGAACTGCGCCAGCAATTGCCGGATAAGGTCGAACTGCTGTACGACGCTGTTCCCAGCCATCCGAGCCTGACCATGCTGATGAAGGAATATAACAAATATCTCCTTCGCCGCGCGGCCGCGTTGGTTGGCCTCTGAGTCTCTGACCCGATGATTTTTATCCGCTCATTGGCTTTCGCCATCGTTTTCTACATCGGTTCCTTCTTTTGGGTGATGGCGGCGTTGATCGTGACGCCGATCGGACCCCGGCCGTTGCGGGCGGTGGTCAATAATTGGGGATGGTTTCACCGCGTCGCCGCGCGTGTGCTGCTTGGCCAGAAGGTGCGGATAGAGGGCGTCATCCCCGACGCGCCGATGCTGTTCATCTTCAAGCATGAATCGATGTTCGAGACGATCGACCTGCTATGCCTGTTCCGCCATCCGCTGATCGCGGCCAAGCGTGAGCTGATCGACATTCCGCTCTGGGGCCGGGTGGCGCAGACCTACGGGATGATGATCGTCGAGCGGGAGGCCGGGGGCAGCGCCATGCGGTCGATGCGGCGCGTGGCGCTCCAGGCGATGGAGGATGGCCGGCCGGTCTGCCTGTTCCCCGAAGGAACACGGGTGCCGCATGGCCAATATCCGGTAATCCGGTCGGGCTTTGCCGGACTCTATTCCCTGCTGCGCGTACCGGTGGTGCCGGTCGCCGTGGACAGCGGCCGGGTTGCGCCGCGCAACAGTTTCCTCAAGCGGCCGGGAACGGTGACATACAAGGTCGGCGAGATCATCCCGCCCGGCCTGCCGCGCGATGAAGCCGAGGCATTGGCCCATGCGGCGATCAATGCGTTGAACGGATAGGCCCAGCAACGATCATGGAGGCGATGAAATGCGCGCGGTGAAGATAGGGATGTTGCTGATCGGCGCGCTGGCGCTCCATGCTTGCGGTCAGGGCGAGCAGGCCGTCACGGCCGTCGACAATCGCGCTGTCCCCGAAACCGGCGCGGCGGCGCAGGTCGCCAAGCTTGATGAGGCGCAGCGCAATGGCGTGCTTGAAAAGGCCATCCGGGCTGCGGGCGCCGCCTGTCCCGCCGTATCGGCGTCGGAGCGCGCGGAAATCCGGACGGGCGTTATCGGCTGGAAGGCCCATTGCGACGACGGCACCGCGCACCTGATCGAAATATTGAGCGACGGAACGGCGAACGTGACGAGCCGCACTCACTGACCCAAGCTTTTTGCGGCTAGTGGCTCCGGCCGAAGTCCGGCGCAGCGTCGTCCTGTCCCTCCTCGATGATCGACCGACGAACGGCGCGGGTGCGGGTGAAGAGCGAGAACAGTGCGTCCCCATCGCCCCAGCGGATCGCGCGCTGCAGGGCCGAGAGATCCTCCGAGAAGCGCTGAAGCATTTCCAGCACCGCATCCTTGTTCGCCAGGAACACGTCGCGCCACATGGTAGGGTCCGACGCCGCGATGCGGGTGAAGTCGCGGAAGCCGCCGGCGGAATATTTGATGACTTCCGACCGGGTGACATCCTCCAGGTCGCTGGCGGTGCCGACGATGGTATAAGCGATAAGGTGCGGCAGGTGGCTGGTCACCGCCAGCACCAGATCATGATGCTGGGCGTTCATCAGCTCGACATTCGCGCCGACGCGTCGCCACAATTCGCTGACACGTTCCACGGCGGCGGGATCGGCATCGTCGGGGGGCGTGACGATGCACCAGCGGCCCTTGAACAGGGTCGCGAAGCCCGCCTCCGGTCCGCTATTCTCCGTGCCAGCTACGGGGTGGGCGGGGATGATTACCTGGCCCGGAAGCGCGCGGGTGAGGGCGGCGAGAATCTCGCTCTTGCAGGAGCCTACGTCGCTGACGATGCATTCGGGCGGCAGGTCGGCGGCGATTTCCGCGCCGACCGCCTCCATCGCGCGTACCGGTACGCACAGGATCACGATATCCGCGTCAGTGACGGCCGCGCCCGCCGTGTCGGTGATATCGTCGCACAGGTCGATGCGCCGGGCGATGTCGCGCACCTCGGGACTGGCATCATGACCGGTGAGCGCGACCGTGGGCATGTCCGCCCGGATAGCGCGGGCCAGCGACGATCCAATAAGGCCGAGACCGATGATCGCTACGCGCGCGAAGGGCAGCATCAGGCCCCTTCCGCCAGGGTGCGCAGGATGGCGGCGACGGCGCGCGTCTGTTCTTCCGTGCCGACGGTGATGCGCAGCGCATTGGGCAGGCCCTGTCCGGGCAGCCAGCGGGTGGCATAGCCTTCGGCCATCAGGCCTTTGAGCGCCGCCTCTGCGGTCAGCTTGCCCTCGAACAGGATCAACAGGAAGTTCGCCTTGCTGGGTACGACGCGCAGGCCGTGATTGCTCAAGGCCGCGACCTGCTCGGCGAGCCAGGTGCGCCACTGGGCATTGTGGCTGCGGCTGCGCTCCATCCAGGCGCTGTCGTTGATGGCGGCGATGGCGGCCTGCTGGCCGGCCGTCGTCACGTTGAACGGCGCGCGGATGCGATGCAGCGCGTCGATAATCTCCGGGCTGGCATAGCCCCAGCCGATGCGCTCGGCGGCAAGGCCGTGAATTTTCGAGAAGGTACGGGTGACGAAGACGTTGCTGGCGCTTTCCGCCAGCGCGAGGCCGCCGTCATCCTCGCCATCCTCCAGATATTCGGCATAGGCCTGGTCGAGCACGAACAGCACGTCCTTAGGCAGTCCGGCGTGCAGGCGCGCAATCTCCGACGCTGGGGTCATGGTTCCGGTGGGATTGTTCGGATTGGCGAGATAGACGACGCGGGTCTTGTCCGTCACCAGCGCCAGCAGGGCGTCGACATCCGTGCCATAGTCCAGATCCGGCGCGACAACGGGAAGGGCACCCACGCGCCGGGCGGCGATGTCATAGACGGAAAAGCCGTAACGGACGTACAGAACCTCGTCACCCGGCCCAGCATAGGCGCTAGCGGCAAGGTGTAGCAACTCGTCCGACCCGGTGCCGTAGATAATCTGTGCGGGGTCCAGCTCATATTTGCCGGCGATTGCTTCGCGCAGCGCGGCCGCGCCGGGATCGGGATAGGTAGCGAGGTCGGCGATGCCGGCGGCCATCGCGGTGCGGGCGGCGTCGCTGGTGCCGAGCGGGTTTTCATTGGCGGACAGCTTGATGAGCGGGCGGCCGTCATCCGATGCCGCCTTGCCCGGAACATAGGGGGAAATTCCCATGATCCAGTCCTTGGGAAGCGGGCGGGCGGCGGGCAGGGTGGCCGTGTCGGAGGAAGTATCTGGCATGGCGGCGCTTTAGCGCCATCGGGCGGCAAACGCAAAGGAGCGCAAGCAGCCACGCGCCCGTAATGACACGGCATTGACAGGGCATCGCCGCCGCCCTAGCGCGACCAGCCTATGGCGAGCAATCCGGCCCCGGATGACAGCCGTTTCGGCCTTGGCCGTCAGGTCCGCCTGACCGGCCCCTTGCGGCTGGATTGCGGCGTTGCCTTCGGGCCTGTCGATATCGCTTATGAGACCTACGGCGCTCTGAACGCAGACCGGTCCAACGTCATCCTGATCTGTCATGCGCTGACCGGCGACCAGTATCTGGCGTCGGAAAATCCGATGACGAAGAAGCCCGGCTGGTGGTGGCGGATGGTCGGACCGGGATTGCCCGTCGATCCCGATCGGCATTTCATCGTCTGCGCCAATATTCTGGGCGGTTGCATGGGCTCCAGCGGCCCGGCGAGCATCGATCCTACGCATGACGCGCCCTGGGCGATGCGTTTCCCGGTCATCACTATCGCCGACATGGTGCGGGCGCAGGCGTTGCTGCTGGATCATCTGGGCGTCGACCGCATCCGGGCCGTCATCGGCGG
>JAHFPU010000147.1 GCA_023266635.1 Sphingobium sp. | reverse complement strand
GCCTTTCGAAACCTGTTTCGAATGTTCTTACATCATCAGACACTACGATACCCCTCAGACGAGGAGCGAAACATAGCCAGATCAGCGCCTACGAAAATGTGGGGAGGTCTTTGCGCTTACGGATGAACAGATGTAAATCCAAGCCAATGTCACCGCAACACATAGGCCCGAAACCCGCTTCCCCCGGATCGGTTTCGCCCTATATGGGCCGGCATGACCGACCTTTCCGACCTCCGCGAGGAATATGAGTTCCTCGACGCCGACGACCGCTACCGCCTGCTGATCGACCTGGGCAAAACGCTGGAGCCAATGCCCGATGCGCTCAAGACGGAGGCGACCCTTGTTCGCGGCTGCTCAGCGGCGGTGTGGGTCCATCCAACGGTCCGGGACGACGGTGCGCTCCATTTCCTGGCGGACAGCAACGCGGCGATCACCAAGGGCATCATCGCGCTTGTTCTGCTGACGGTGCAGGACCAAGCCCCTTCGGATATCTCGGCGGCAGATATCGAGGGCGCTTTGGCGCCGTTCGATCTCAAGAACCAGCTCAGCTCCAACCGGACGCAGGGCATCCCCAACATGATCGCCCTGATCCGGGATACGGCGGCGCGGTATGGTTAGAGTGCAATCACATTAGCGTATTTAATGCCGTTCGTGCTGAGTAGAGACTGAGCTTGTCGAAGGCTCATATCGAAGCATCCTCGCGCCTTAGCTCACATCCTTCGATACGCCATTTCGACTTCGCTCAATGGCTACTCAGGACGAACGGGAAAATGTAACGTCATCAAAATCTGAGGACCGACGACCAACGCCCCTACTTGCCGCTGCTAACCCCAAGCGTTTCCGCCAGTTCATCCAGATCCGCGCCGGGACGCACAAGCAACCATTCCCGGCTGCTAGCCCCATTGACCACAGTCACCGCGCCCTTGGGACATACCCCCAGGCACCCGACCTCTAATATTCCCGCCGCGCCCTTGCGACCCTTCTTGAGGGACAGATGCTTGCGCAACGCCTTGGAAAGGCGCTCCTTCCCATTGGGGCCAAATCCGCCGTCCAGCTTCTTGGAGCATTTGCGGCACACCAGGACAGCCGTTTCCCATCCGGAGGAAACCGTGCCCTTCAATCGGCCATCCCGGCCGACCGGCTCGACGGCCTCCAGCTTTTCGCCTCTTCGGCGCGGCGCAGCACTTCATAGGCCGCCTGGATCGCCTGGAACTTGACCGCCGCTTCGCTGTCGCCGGGGCGGACATCGGGATGATTTTCCTTCGCCATCCGCCGCCAGCTTTTCTTCACGGCCTCGAAATCCGCGTCGCTTTCCAGCTCGAGCACATCGAGCGCACGCATTTCATCACGCGACCGGCTGCCATCGCCCGGCCCGCCCCAGCCGTAGAAATCCTTGGCCTTGTACGCGCCGGCATCGCGACTCTCGTCCTTGGCGCGCTGCGCCCTTTCCTCGGCGTCCAGCCCTTCGAAATAATCCCAGTTACGGTTATATTCCCCCGCATGTTCGGCGCAGAAATACCAGCGATCGGGGTTGTTGGGCGATTTTGGCGCGGGGCAATTGCCCGGCTGGTCGCATCCATGTCGATCGCACATGCGCACCTGCTGCGCCTCACGAGAGGCGCCATAGCTGCGCCAGCGGGGAAAACCCCAGTCATTGGATCGGGAAGAGGAACGCGCCATCCCCTCTATCTAGCGAGCGATACTCGCCAAAGGAAGGAAGGCGGCGAAAAAAGGGCCGAGGAACAAAAGGCCAGGAAACAAAAATGCCAGAGGGCCTGTAAGCCGGGTTCTGTCCACCGCCGCCCCTTGCGGGGCAGGCGGATGGGCGACCATTCCTCTAGGGCCATGATCGCTCATGGCCTCAAGCAACCAACCCGGGCGGTCTCGGCCGAAATCTGCCTAGGGGATTGCTCCCCGCGCCGCCCCTATTCGGTCTTGCTCCCGGTGGGGTTTACCATGCCGTTCCCGTTGCCGGGTCCGCGGTGCGCTCTTACCGCACCCTTTCACTTTCGCTGGGCCAAAGCCTTAGCGACCTGCTCTCTGTTGCACTGTCCCTGAACCGGGGATTTGCACCCCCGGCCCGCCAGCCGTTAGCTGGCACCGTTATTTCGTGGAGCCCGGACTTTCCTCGCCGTGGAAGTTACCCGCCACGCCGCGGCCGCCCGGCCCTCTGGCCCGCGCGCTATAGGCGCGGGCGCGCGATTGATCAATCGTCGCCTCTAGGTTTTGGCAGCAGCAAGGCCAACAGGATCGCGCGGCATTCCCCGTCGATCACGCCGTCGATCATCTCCGGTCTAAACCGCCGCTGGAATGCGACGACCGCCGCCTGCGGTTCGGCGATGTCATACCCGAACCGCTCCAGCGCCAGCATGAACCCCGCGTCGGTCCAGTGGGGGTCCATCAGATTCTTGGTCGGGCGCGGCAAGGCCAGACGTAGCCGGGCAAGCTTCATCCAGGGGAACAGTTCGCCCGGGTCCTGCTTGCGCCCAGGCGCGACGTCACTGTGGCCGACGATATTACCGCGCGTGATGCCGTGCCGCTGGACGATGTCGTTCACCAGCGGGATCAATGCGCCCATCTGGGTGTCGGGAAAGGGCCGATATCCCCATTCATGGCCGGGATTGACGATCTCTATGCCGATGCTGGCGGAGTTGATGTCGGACACGCCGCGCCAGTGCGCCTTGCCCGCATGCCAGGCGCGCATCTTTTCGTCGACCATCCGGATGATCTGTCCGTCCTCGGTCACGAGATAATGGGCGGAAACCTTGGATTCGGGGCTGGCGAGCCAGTTGATGGCGCTCGCCGCGTCCGGCATGCCGGTATAGTGCAGCACCAGCATCGAGATGGGCAGCGACCGATCGTCGAAATTGGGCGACGGAGTGTCGATGATGCCAGGAATGATCATAGGCGCCATCCGCCTGCATGCCGTAAAGACTTGCTCTGCAAAGGCCTGTTGAGCCCTGCGCCCGGCTGAATGATTCCGGAAACCGGCATGTAGTCCATGATGCTCAGCACAATGGACGAGAGCGTGCGCCCGATCAAGACGCCACGCAAGCCGTTAGACGGTGGAGACGCTTAAATCCGCGCCGTTAAGCGCTTTTCCGGATATCCCCGGCCGTCTTTTCCGGCTTGGCCTTCGCCCGCTCATAGGAGCCACGAAAGTTGCGGCTGGCCGTGAAGGCCTCGGTCTGGCCGATCACTGTCTCGCCCGCGCCCAAGATCAGATAACTGCCCGGACGGCTATATTCGGCAAGGCGCGAGAACACCTTCTGCCGCTTGTCGAGCGCAAAATACAGCATGACGTTACGACACAGGATCAGGTCGTAGTTCGCGCCCGGCGCTTTGGGCTCGAGGAGATTGTCGACCTTGAACTCGATCATGCGGCGCAAATCGTCACTGACCTTCCAGTCGTCACCAGCGGGCTCGAACCAGCGGAGCAGGTCGTTGATCGCCAGCCCGCGTTGCACATCGATCTGGGAAAACACGCCCGATTGCGCCCGTGCGACCGCCGCCTTGGAAATGTCGGTCGCCAGGATTTGGAAACGCCACCCCTGCCAGCGGGCCGCATCCTTGCGCAACTGCATCGCCAGGGAATAGGCCTCCTGCCCGGTCGAGCAGCCCGCGCACCATATGCGCAGAACCTTGTCCTGTTTGGTCGCCGCCAGTTCGGGGAGTAGATCGCGATAGAGCATGTCGAACGTCTGCAAATCGCGGAAAAAGCTGGTCTCATTGTTCAGCAGCGCGCTGACCACATCATCGGTCAGGCCCGATTCCGTGCTCGCCAGAAGCTGCGACACCAGCTCTTCCAGATTGGCCATGCCGTTGGCGCGCAGCAGCGGCTTCAGCGCCGTCTCGATCCGCCAGATGCGGCTTTCCGACAGAATCTGGCCGGTCCGCGCCTCCAGCAGGCCCGCCAATATGCGCATGGCGCCCGTAAACGCCGTGGCGCCCGATCCGTTGGTCGCATCCGTCATGCTGTCACCGTGATGCGCTTGGCGATAAAGCTCATAATATCCTGCGGTTGCAGGAGCGCGCTCGCCAGACCGCCTCGGGCGATCGATCCGGGCATGCCCCACACGACGCTGCTCTGTTCATCCTGCGCCACGATCCAGCCACCCTCTTCCACAATCTGTTGGCCGCCGGCCGTGCCATCCCGACCCATGCCGGTCAGGACGATCGCACCCGCTTCGGGTCCATAGGCCCGCGCCATCGCTGCGAACATCGGGTCGACGGCGGGAAGGCTGCCCGAAGGCGCCCTGTCGGTGGTCAGCGCGACGACGACATGACCAGTCCGCGACCTGCGGCATTCCAGATTGGCCCCGCCAGGCGCGATATAGACATGATCCGCCTTCAATATGTCGCCCTGCTCAGCGACCTTGACCGGCAGGCGGGTCATCCGCGCCAGTTGCGTTGCGAAGAAGGAAATGAAGCTGGGGGGAAGATGCTGCGTCAGCAGGATCGGTACGCCCAGTGGTTCTGTGATGCCGCCGAATAACTGCCCCAAAGCATGAATACCACCCGTCGATGCGCCGACACCCAGGCAGCCAAGCGGACGGCCCGACTGAAAGGGACGAAGCCTGATCGGACCGGTACTGACCGGGGTCGGCACCGTCGGATTGACGATCCGCGCAATACGGGACAGCAGGGCTTCCGAAAATTGCTCGCCAAAACTGCCGCGGCCGGGCTTGGACAGGATATCTCCCGCCCCCAGCGCCAGCGCCTCGACGGCAGACGCGCTGCCTTCCTCGCAATTGCCCGACAGGATGATAACGCGCGCGCCACGCCCGGCCTTCAGAATGGCGGGTAAGGCGGCAAGGCCGCTCTGCCCGGGCATCTCGACATCCAGCAGGACAACATCGACCCGCTCGCGCTCCAGAAACGCCAGCGCCTGTTCGGCGGTGCTCGTCTTGTGCGCGACTTCGAAACGGGGATCGGCCACGATGATCCGTTCCAGCACCGTACGGACCACGACGGAATCGTCGACGATCAGCACGCTCGCCGCTTTCTGGTCGGTCATGTTCCAGGCCGAGGCCGGGATCGGGGCTGACATTGTCGTGATACTTTCAGGCGAGCGGTTGATCGAGGCGGGTGACGGCGTCGTTCAAGGCGCCGTCAGATGACCCCGACGATCTGCAGCTTGCTCTCCAGGGTGTCGCGATCGAAAGGCTTCATCACATATTCGTCGGCGCCGGCTTCGACGGCAGCCTTGATGTGGCCGATGCCGTTCTCAGTGGTGCAGAAAATGACCTTGGGCCGCGCGTCCATCTTCGTACGTGACAGCTCCTGCAGAAATTCCATGCCGCTCATGACGGGCATGTTCCAGTCGAGCAGGACAACGTCGGGAATGGCCGCCTCACACTGGGTCAGGGCGTCACGGCCGTCACAGGCTTCGGTCACCTTGATATCCAGCGATTCCAATATGTGACGCGCGACCTTGCGGATAACCTTGGAGTCGTCGACGACGAGGCAGTTCTTCATGAGCGAAACCCTTTATGCGACCGATAAGCAACGATAGGCACGGTAACCGGCAAAGCTGAGAGATTGGTAAATGCGCCCAGCTATGCCGCTAAAAAAGCTCATGCGGCCGCCATCAGCTGACGCGGCTCGATGAAACCAGCCAGCGAAACAAGCAAATAGGGCATGCCTTCATTCTCGACGATCGCCTGCGCATAGGGCATCCAGGCAGCGTCAAGTTGCCCGCGCAGGGGTAGTTCTCCACCCGAAACGGTGCAGATATCGCTGACGGATTCGACGATCAGGCCATAGCTGTGGCCGCTGATATCCGCGACGATCGCCAACGGCCGGCCTTCCAGTGGCGTTGCCCGGCGATGGATCAGCGCACCGATATCGATCATCGTCAGCACCCGGCTGCGCAGGGCGGACAGGCCGGCGATATGCGCAGGCATGCCAGGCACCGGCGAGATGTCCGACACCTTCACCACCGCCTCTATCTCCATGCTGCGCACGGCGATGGGCGTTCCCGCCACGCGGGCGAACAGATAGAGTTCGTTCATCAGGCGGCCCTCCCCCGGCGCGCGGCCTCGATCGCCGCCATCAGCGCGTCGCGGTCATAGCGATAGATGCTCTTGTCCTTCTTGCTCCCCGCTCCCCGCGCGCTGCGCAGGTGAACCACGGGCTGCCCCTTGGGCACCGCGTCCACATCCGTATCGGCACGCGTGGTCAGGACGATGTCGTCGGCGCGCATCGCGCCATCGGCGGGCAGTCCGAACACCACATCATGCCCCGCCTGCCGCAGCAGCGGCGCCAGTATCTCCTGCGCCCAAATATCGTCGGCGTCGGCCAGCACGCAGCGGCCGCCGCCCTTTTCCTCGATCGCTTCGGTGGGAATGGCGGCGAACAGCGCGAACGGATCGACCACCTCCAGATGCGCGCCATCGACGACGGCGATGCCGCAGATCGGCCCGCGAGACAGGATCATGTCGGGCACCATCGGCATCTGCACGATGTCGATCACCCGAGCGACGGGATAATAAGCCTCGATCTCCCCGTCGCGCAGGCGCAGGGAAGTGATCGATGTCTCGTCGAACCGATGATGCGCATTGGCTACTGGCAGCAGACGTCCTTCGACGCGCACAAAGCCGCGCCCGCCCGACACGCCGAACTGGCTCGCCTCGATATCTTCAACCCGCTCGATCAACGAAAGCTTGAGCAGGCGTTCTTCTCCGCTGATCTCAATGAAGCGCAGCGCGCCTACGGTCTGCACGTCCGCAGCGGTGGCGACCACGTCGTCGACATCCCGCGCGGCGCTGTCGTCGATGATGTTGGGAAGCCGCGCGGCATTGCTCAGGCCACCCGCGTCCAGCAGAAGCATCGGCTGCCCATTGTCCGGCAGCGTCATGCCCGCATAGACGCCCGCCGCCATGATCGGCGGCGACGCCGGACGGATCACCAGCTCTTCATGATTCTCGACAGCGGTCACGCCCATTGCGAACGGGATTCCGGTGGAGGAGCGCACGACCATGACGGTCCGTGGCCCCGCCTGCGCCGGCTTCTCCAGCCCCAGCACATCCTCCAGGTCGATCATCGAATGGCGCACGCCGCGAATGCTGGCGATGCAGGCCCCGCCTACGGACGCAAGCGACAGCGTCTCGTTGCTGTCATGCAATATCTCGACGATCGCCGCACGGGGAATGGCGAAATGCTGTCCTCCGGCCTTGATGATGAGGCCCGGAATGATGGTGAGCGTCAATGGCACGCGCAGCGTGATCGCCAGCCCCTGCCCCGGCATATTGTCGAGCGTGATGAGCCCGCCGATCCGCTCCACATTGGCGCGCACCACGTCCATGCCGACGCCCCGGCCGGAGATGGCGGTGATCTGATCGGCAGTGGAGAGACCAGCGCGGAAGATCAGGTCGACCTTCTCCTGGTCGGTCATGCGCGCCGCCGCATCGCTGGTCAGCGTGCCGGCGGAGATCGCCTTGGCTACCAGCCGTGACGTGTCGATGCCCTTGCCGTCATCCATGATCTCGATGACGATCTGGTTGCCGGACTGGCGCGCGGTCAGGCGCAGATGCCCCGCCTCCGGCTTGCCCGCCTTGCGGCGCTGCTCGGGCGTCTCGATACCATGGTCGATGCTGTTGCGCACGATGTGGGTGAGCGGGTCGACGACCATCTCCACCATCTCGCGGTCCATCTCGACGTCGCCGCCCTCCAGCTCCAGGTCGATGACCTTGCCCAGGTCGCGGCCAAGATCGCGCACCATGCGGGGAATCGCGGCGAACAGTCGGTCCACGCGCTGCATCCGGGTCTTGGATATGGCGTCGCGCATGTCGGCGACGCAGGTGGACAGGCGCTCGAACGCGCTGTCGAGGTCGGGGTCGGACCGGTCGCGCAGCTTGCGGGACAGTTCGTTGCGGGCCAGCACCATGTCGGACACGCCGTTCATGAGCTGGTCGATCAGCGTTAGCGGCAGGCGGATCGTGCGCAGGGGACTCTGCTGCCCCTCGCGGCGGGCCGTGTTCGCGGGCGCTGCGGCTGTCTCGCCGGTTTCCGGGGAACGCGCCTGCTGAAGGCTCTGGACCAAGAAATCGTCATTCTCGTTGGGCAGCGCCGCGCCGGACGCCACCGCATCGGCCAGTTCGCCGATCCGGTCCATCACCGCCAGAACCGCGCTGACCGTCGCCGGGTCA
>JAHFPU010000146.1 GCA_023266635.1 Sphingobium sp. | reverse complement strand
AGGCCTGGGTGCGCCTCTCAGCCAACCCGGATTCGCCCTCGGCCGGCTATTTCATCGTGCATGGCGGCGGCACGCCCGTCACCCTGCGCGGCATCCTGTCCGACTATGCCCAGCGTATCGAAATGCATGAAAGCATGGCGACGGGCGGCATGATGACGATGAAGCCGGTGGATAAAGTCGACATCCCCGCCGGCCAGACCGTCGCCTTCGCGCCGGGCGCCAAGCACATCATGCTGTACCGCATCAACCAGACGGCTGTGACGCAGGGCAAGATTCCCCTGACCTTCCTCTTCTCGAACGGCGACCGCATCGAATTCGACGCCGTGATCCAGAAAACCGGCGAACCCGCCCCAACGCCGAAGGAAGGCGGATCAGGCGCGGCGAGTAATGCGAGTGGCGCCCATTAAAGGCTGCGCTGATCCTTCGGAAATAACGTGCTCCTGCGAAAGCAGGAGCCCAGTCGCACCGCCTGAACTGGACTCCTGCTTTCGCAGGAGCACGGCCTTTGTTTAAGTCCAAAATAGCATGACCACCCGCCCCCTCACCCCGGATGAGCGCACCCTCGCCGCCTCGATGTTCGGCGACGCGATCGACTATGACGCCGTCCGCATCCACAACCGCAAATGGTGGCCGCTCCAACCCAGGCGCGTGACCATGGCCCCGGACGGCGACCTCTGGTTCCATCCGGCGAACGGCCTCTTCTGCGACGATTTCTGCATGAGTCCGATGGAGCATCAGGGCCTCCTGATCCATGAGATGACCCATGTGTGGCAGGCGCAGCATCGCGGGAAATACTGGCTCCCCCTGATGCGCCACCCCTTCTGCCGCTACGGCTATACGCTGGAGCCGGGCAAGCCCTTCGACCGCTATGGCATAGAGCAGCAGGCCGAAATCGTCCGCCATGCCTTCCTGCTAAAGCAAGGGGTGCGATTGAAAGACAGGCCTCCGCTGGCGGCCTATGACGCGGTGCTTCCGTTCAGGATATGACGTCATCCCAGCGAAAGCTGGGATCTCGTGAGGCTTGGTCGTACGTGGCGGCCTGAGATCCCAGCCTACGCTGGGATGACGCCGACTATATCAACCCCGCCCGGCCCCCATCGAAGCCCGCACCAGCCGCATCACCATCGCCCGCAGGCTGCGATAATTGGCCCGGTGGTACGAAGTATCCTCCGGCATCGCCGCGATCAGCCTGGCATGCGCCTCGCCCAGCGCATGATAGGGCAGCCCCGGCAGCAGGTGGTGGATCGCATGATAGCGCAGGCCCACCGGCGCCCACAGCGCGGGCAGATAGCCCGGCGGCGGAACGTTGACGCTGTCGAGATATTGCGCGGTGATGCTCATCTCTTCGCCGTCATTCTCCCACAGATGCGCGACCAGCGTGCGGACCTGATTGACGATCATCGCGCCGGACAGCACGCCAAGATAGATCAGGAACGCCCGCACCGGTACGACGCCCGCAACGACCAGCGCGATCAGGCCGATGCTCCACAGGCTCGCCAGCACCTCCCAGACCGCCCAGGAGCGCTTCAGCTTCGCATCCGGCGCAGGGCGGCGGAACTGGGGATTGATCGCCAGCGCCGAATATTTTTCCATTACCGCAGCGCGCAGGGAGGGAAACAGCAGCGACAGCGGCACCAGTACGGCATGGCGGATCAGGAAACCGATCGGCGCCAGCGCGGCCGCCGCCATGAACAGCGCCAGGGTCCGCGTCCGCATCAGCGAGAGCGGCAGATATTCCGGATCGTCGACCGTGCCATAACGCGCACGATGGTGATGCAGCGTATGCACGCCCTCATACATGAAGGACGGGATCATCAGCGGCACGCCCGCAATCAGGTTCCATACGGTGTGGAATCCGGGCACGGCATCGGGCTTCAGGTGCGAAATCTCGTGGATGAAGCTTGTCGCGCGGTACAGCGCCAGCATCGCCACCACGGCCCCCGCAATCGCAAGGCCCACGGACGATGCAGTAATCGCCACGAACAGCCCGGCATAGCCGATCGCCGCCGACAGCAGCATGTCGGTCCAGTAGATGGCCGGTTTCGCCCGCCCAAGCTCAAGGTTGAGCGCCGCCGCTGCGCGCAGCAGAGCCTTATCCTCATAGGAGCGTGGCGGAAGCGCGGGTTTCCCGGAAGCCAGTGCGCCGCTGTCGAGTTCACTCAAGTACATGCCGACCTACATAATGTTTAACCACGGTGTAGACAAACTTTGGGGTAAGAATGAGGCAGATTTGGGCGACTCCCTGTCAGCAATAGGCCGCCAGCAATGCGAAGGCCGCCCCATATCTGCCGCCAAGCCCCGTTAGGGAACGATGACGAAATCCGGGTTGGCGACGGCCATCACCGCCTCGCGGTCCGCCGCTGGCGGGTAGATCCACTGGGTGTTGATCTCCCGCTTGACCGCCTTGCCGACGTCCCGGGTCAGTTGCACCTGCCGATCCCACCCTTCCGTGAACAGCGCGCCCCATGGCCCCAGGTCAAGGCAGGTCACATATTTGGGCTGGCTGTAGGGATGCAGGGGCAGGCCGACCAGTTCCGCCGCGGCATTATGCCCCGCCACCCGGCCCAGGCTCAGCGCATGCTGGCAGGACATGGCGGACATATTGCCCAGATCGTCGGTGGCGGCGGCGGCGACATCCCCGGTCACGAACACGCCGTCCGCCGACGGCGCGCGCAGCCAGCGATCGGCGACCACCCGGCCGAAGCGGTCATGCTCGCCCGCAATCTGCGCAGCCAGCGGATTCGCCCGCGCGCCCGCCGTCCACACCACTGTTTTCGTCTCGATCCGCGCGCCGGTCGAAAGCGTCACGCCCTCGGCGTCGATCGCCGTCACCAGCGTATTGGGAATCCCCTCGACCCCGCATTCGGCCAGCGCCTCCTGAATATGGGGCAGCGGCGCATCGCCCAGTTCCGCGCCGATCGCCGAAGCGCCGTCGACCACGACCACCCGAATGTCCGCATCCTCGCCCAGTGCGGCCCGCAGGCGCGTGGGCATTTCGGTCACCGTCTCAAGGCCGGTGAAGCCGCCGCCCGCAACCACCACCGTATTGCGCGCTATGCTTTCCGGCTGATCCGCCAGCGCCTTCAAATGCGCGTCCAGCCTGCGGGCGCTGTCCAGTTGATCGACGTTGAAGCTATGCTCGGCCAGTCCCGGCACGGGCGGCTGGAACAATGTGCTGCCCGCCGCCAGCACGAACCGGTCATAGGATAGCACGACGGGCGCGCCGTCATTGCCCAGCACCTCAACCTCCTTGCGCTCCGCATCGATCGTCCGAACGACGCCCGCAACATGGGGAACGCCCATGGCGGCAAGCAGCGGGGCAATATCGGGGTCCATATTCTCGATCACGGCTTCGTACAGGCGGGGGCGGATGTGGACATTGGGGGTCGGCGACACGACCACCACCTCGACATCCCCTTCCCGCTCCGCCAGCGCGACGGCGCGGGCGGCGGACAGCGCGGCCCACAGGCCGGCAAAACCGGAACCGGCAATGATGATCTTCTGCGTCATGGCTATTCTCCTTCAAAACGGATCAAAAAATGGACCTGACGCGCGCCTCCGGTCGCCGCGCCAATGGGGTGGCGCGCCGGCCTGGAAGAGTGGAAAGGCGGGAAAACTAGAGAGGTGGGATTATCAGCCGGGCGGTTCGCGCGGCGGACTGCCGCGCCGGACGGTGCGATCGCTCATCCGCCCGTCGATCCACGACCGGACATCGCCGAAAAATTCCCCCGGCGCCTTGCGGTCGAAGCGGGACGCGACATCAGCCAGCGTCTGGCTCGCCAGGCTCTCGCGCATCGCCTTTTCCGCCTGGATCATCACGGCATGGACCGCGCAGACGCCATTGGTCGCCCATTCCGGCGGATTTCCGCCGAAAATCGCACAACGCCCGCGCACTTCCTGGCAATCGAACAGCGGCTTGTCGCCCTCGATCGCATCGACAATGTCCAGAAAGCTGATCTCTTCAGGCGCGCGGCCAAGGCGATAGCCGCCCCGCACGCCCTCGCTCGCCATCACGATCCCCGCCTTCTCCAGCTTGGGCAGGATCTTGGCCATGAAGCTCGGCGATATGCCCTGCAGCTCGGCCAGGTCACGACTGCTCAGCGCCGTGTCGCCCGATCCTACGAGCCACAACAGGCCGTGGATGCCATATTCTACACTGGTGGTCAGGTGCGCCATAACGCGGACAATAGCAGTCTGCGTTCCCTTGTCAACTAAACAAAGACAAAATTAGTCCGCGTTTAAAATCGCTGCCTTTTCCGTGCCATAGTTAATCTCTGTGAAGGACTCCGATGCTATCTCCGCACCGCGCGCCACATGGGGCGTGCGCATTGCAGACACTGGGCAGTACTGGGCCATGCCGATCAATTCGCTCTCCTCGCGCATTTACGCCATCGGCATATTGGTGTTCGCGGGCGCCCTGCTGCTCATCGTATCACTCGTTACCGCGACGGAACGCACCAACAGCGCCTTCAAATGGGTCAACCATACCCAGGACGTGATCCGCACCGTCGACGAGATGCTCGGCGATATCCGCGAGGCGGAGTCGGGCCAGCGCGGCTTCCTGCTCACCCGCTCCAACGCCTATCTCGACACCTTCAACGACCGGATCGAAAGCGCGCAACGCCGCTCGGCGCAGCTTTCCCATCTGGTCGAGGATAATCCCGACCAGCATGATCGCGCGGTCCGGCTTCAGAGCGGCGTCGCGGCAAAGGTCGATGCGCTGCGCAAGCCCCTCGCTTTGGCGGACAAGGGCGACTTTAACGGCGGCATCGCCTTCGTAGGCAGCGGCCGTGGCCGCAGCCTGATGGAGGAGGTCGCCCGCCGCGCCGATGAGATGAAATCAGCAGAACAGAGCCTGTTGAAGATCCGCACGGAGGACGCGCAAAATCGCGCCGCATGGAACCGCGATCTGCTGATGATCGGCGGCCCCGCCATTGTCCTGCTGTTCGTGCTGTCCATGGTGATGCTCGTCGCCAGCGCCCGCAAACCGCTCGCAGCCGTCCTCGCCTCCATGACTGCTTTCGGCAAGGGCGACCTGTCCGCCCGCGCCGCGACCTCCACGGGCATGCGCGAATTTGACGACCTTGCCGCCGCCTATAACCAGATGGCCGATCAGCTCACCGCCGCCATCGCGCATCAGCAGCGCAGCGACGACGAACTCCAGACCGCCAATGGTGAACTCCGCGCGCAGGGCTATGCGCTGCAAACCCGTGGCGAGGCGATCGAGAAGCTGGGCGGCATGGCCCACCGGATGCAGGCCGCCCGCACGGACAGCGAACTGGCGGAGGTTCTGCGCTGCTTTCTGCCGCAGGTGATGCCGCGCACGCCCGGCGCGCTCTACATCCACAACAATAGCCGCACGCTGCTGACCCGCCTTGCCGAATGGGGCGATATTGACGGCCTGCCGGACGGCTTCGCGCCGCAGGATTGCTGGGCGCTGCGCCGGGGTCAGGGCCATGCGCTGGTCACGCCGGGCATGGACGTGGTTTGCGCGCACGTCAGCCATCCCGAGGAGCCCTATCTGTGCGAGCCGGTCCTTGCCGGTGGAGAGGTCATCGGCCTGCTTTACCTCAAGGGCTTCATCGGCGCAGAGGAGAGTTTCCGCCTCACCGTCCTCATGGAGAATATCGCGCCCGCGCTGGTCAATCATCAGCTGCAACGGGGCCTGCGCGAACAGTCGATCCGCGATCCGCTCACCAATCTGTTCAACCGCCGCTATATGGAAGAGACGCTGGAGGTCGAGATTGCCCGCGCCACCCGCTCGGGCGCGCCGCTCAGCGTCGTCATGTGCGACGTCGACCATTTCAAGCGCTTCAACGACACGTTCGGGCATGAGGCGGGCGATGTCCTGCTCCGCGCCGTCAGCGCGCTCATCCAGACCCACTTTCGCAACGGCGACGTCGCCTGCCGCTATGGCGGCGAGGAATTCGCGATCATCGCCCCGGGCGCGGAAATGGACCATCTCGCCCGCCGTGCGGAGCGGCTCGGCACGGCCATCCGCGACCTCGCCGTCCACCATGCCGGGCAACCGCTGGGCCAAGTGACCATGTCGTTCGGCATTGCCTCCATGACGGCGGGGCGTCACCCAGGACAGCGGAACCCTCATCCGCACCGCCGACGCCGCGTTGTATCAGGCCAAGCATCTTGGCCGCGACCGCGTCGTCCTCGCCGATCAGCCGATGCTCCCCCTCGCCGCCGAGTAGAAGCGCGCGACAAAAGCTGGATGCGCGCCGAATTGCCGCTACTCTGGTAACCATATGAGTCGGCGCGCAGGGTCCTCCTAGCCCCCGACCTCTCAACGGAACTGGGGAACGCCGTGAAGATCAGCATGTCACGCTATGCCATTGTGCTTTGCGCCGCCGTCGTCACGGCCCTTGGCGCTTCGGCCTGGTACGCCAGGTCAGACGCCACGCCGTCACAGGGTGAGAAAGGCAGCGAAACCTGCGCCCAGGATACCGGCATCACCTTACCCCCCGGCTTTTGCGCGACGCTGTTCGCCGACAATGTGGGTCATGCCCGCCACATGGCGGTGGCGGCGGACGGCGCGCTCTACGTCAACACATGGAGCGGCGCTTATTATGAGAATGAGGCGCCCCCGCCGTCCGACGGCTTCCTCCTGAGGCTCGCCGACGCGGACAAGGACGGCAAGGCGGATTCCGTCCAGCGCTTCGGCAAGACCATGGCCGAGGGCGCAGCCGGTGGCGTCGGCATCGCCCTGTTCAAGGGCGAACTTTACGCGGAAGAGGGTGACGCGATCCTTCGCTATCCCCTCTCACCCGAAGGCCTGCCTTCAGGTCCCGCCGTCCCTATCGTGACCGGCCTGCCCCTGTCGGGCGATCACCCCATGCATCCCTTCGTCATCGACAAGCAGGGCGGCCTGTTCATGAACTCCGGCTCAGCCACCAACAGCTGCGAAAAGGAGAACCGCAAGCCCGGCTCTCCCGGCCTCCAGCCCTGCACGGAGCTTGAAACGCGCAGCGGCATCTGGCGCTACGACGCGGCCAAAACTAACCAGCCCTTCTCCGCAAAGGAACGCTACGCCACCGGCATCCGCAACACCGGCGGCATGGCCTTCGACGCCGATGGTCGCCTGTACGGGACCCAGCATGGCCGCGACCAGCTCTCCCAGAACTGGCCCGCCCATTTTTCCGAGGATGACGGCGTAAATCTTCCCGCCGAGGAAATGTTCGAGGTGACGCGCGGCGCGGATTTCGGCTGGCCCACCTGCTATTATGACGGCAATCGCAAGAGCCTGATGCTTGCGCCCGAATATGGCGGCGACGGCAAGACGGTCGGCGCCTGCGCGGCCAAGAAGCCCCCCGTCGCCGCCTTCCCGGCGCACTGGGCGCCCAATGATGTCGCGATCTACACCGGCGACCAGTTCCCTACCGCCTATCGCGGCGGCGCATTCATCGCCTTCCACGGATCATGGAACCGCGCCCCCGCGCCCCAGGCCGGATATAATATCGTGTTCCAGCCCCTGTCGAAGCGCAAGGCATCGGGCGCCTACACCATCTTCGCGGACGGCTTCGCGGGCCAATATAAGGAGCCGGGCCGCGCAACCTTCCGCCCCGCCGGTCTCGCCGTCGGCCCGGACGGCGCGCTGTTTATCGCCGATGACAAGGCCGGCCGCATCTGGCGGATCACCTATCATGGCAAGGCGGATGCCCAGCTACAGAGCGCACCGCCGCCCAAGGCCAACGCAACCGCTTCGGCCGCCGCAAATCCCCTGACACCGCCGCCGGGCTACACCGCCGATCAGGTCGCACTGGGCGAGCGCATCTATCTGGGGACCGATCGCGGCGGCACCTGCGGGGGCTGCCACGGATCGGACGCCAAGGGCACCTCGGTCGGGCCGGACCTGATCTCCGGACACTGGCTATGGGCGGACGGGTCCGTGGCCTCGATCGCGAAGGTCATCCGCGAAGGCGTGGCGAAGCCGAAGAAGTTCGGCGGCGCAATGCCGCCCTCGGGCGGATCGGACTTGTCGGCTGCCGATATAGATGCTGTATCGGCCTATGTCTGGGCGCTGGGACAGAAATAGCCTCGGCTCGGCAAGTAAGGGAGAGACTATGAGCGGTTCAGCGAAAACGGGCGCACGCCAATACGGAAAAATCCTGATGGTCGGAGCCGCAACCATCGCATTGGCGGCCATC
>JAHFPU010000009.1:9156-30419 GCA_023266635.1 Sphingobium sp. | reverse complement strand
CAAAGACCTGGCGGCGTCAATCCATCGAGTCAGCAATCGCCCTGCCGATAATCTCCGCATGTCGCTTCTGCGCGTACCGGTCCGTCATCCCGGCGATATAATCGGCGATATGGCGACTGCGATATGGCTCAGCTTTATCGCACTGCCCTGACCAGCCCTCGCTCATCAATGACGGGTCGGAGCGATAGGCAGTGAACAGGTCGCTGACGATCCCGCGCGCCTTGTCGGCGGCGGCTAGTTGCTCGGGGTGATGGTAAAGCGTCGCATACATGAAGCGCTTCAGCACCCGCTCATCCTCGGCAAGGCGCTCCGAAAATCCGGAGAGCGATCTTCCTGCCGCCCGCACGTCCGCCACGTCACCCACACGCGCCGCGCCGATTGCACCGCGTGTCGTCTCGATCACATCATTGACCATGACGCCAATCTGGTCACGCACCAGTTCACGCAACAGGCGGTCGGGCGCAATGCCCGGATGCCGCGCCTGTACCCTGGCCCAACTGGCGGCGACCATTGGCACCTCCAATATCTGGTCAAGCGTCAGCAGACCGGCGCGCAACCCATCATCAATGTCGTGATTATCATAGGCGATATCATCGGAAATCGCGGCAACCTGCGCCTCAAGGCTCGGCCAGCTATGGAGTTCCAGCGACGCCAGCCCATCCAGTTCCCGCATGGCCCAGCCGGGATGAGCGACCGGCCCATTATGCTTGGCCAGCCCTTCGAGCATATCCCATGTCAGATTGAGCCCTTGCCAGCGAGGATAGGGGGACTCAAGAAGCATCAATACCCGTAGCGTATGGGCGTTATGGTCGAACCCGCCCTGCGCCTCCATCGCGGCCTCCAGGGCATCCTCGCCCGCATGGCCGAAGGGTGGATGGCCGATGTCGTGCGCGAGGCACAGCGCCTCGGTCAGATCCTCGTTCAGCCCCAGCGCGCGCGCGATCGTCCGCCCGATCTGCGCGACCTCCAGGCTGTGCGTCAGGCGGACGCGATAATGGTCGCCATCCGGCGCGACAAACACTTGGGTCTTGTGCCGCAAGCGGCGGAAGGCGATCGAATGGATGATCCGGTCCCGATCGCGCTGGAAGGCGTCACGAGGACCACGGGTCTCCCCACCCGGTTCGCTGTGAAGCCGGCCACGCGTCCGCTCCGGATGGCAGGCATAGGGGGCAAGCATCTGGCTCATGATCGCGCCCTAGCGGAAGTGACAGGACACGTCACCGCCATAGTGAAAGGGCAGGATTAGCGCTCAGTTCGCGGCCAGCTTCGCGACGTCTTCGCCCGCATCACTCCGCCAGGCGAAGGCGTCCGCGCCTCCCTTCTTCAACCGCTCCTCATACTCCTTCGCCTTGTCGAAGGTCGCAAAAGGTCCGACCACGAGCCGATTGGTCTGTCCCCATGACGCGGTCCAGGCATCCTTGGCGGCAAGCGAATCATATTTCTTGCGCAACCCCTTCATCGTGAACGCCAGCGCAGAAATATTGCGCCCAGTCCCCACCTGGACCCAGGCGCGCGAAGGATTCTTGGCAAGCCGCGCCTTCTCTGCGGCTTCGGCCTTGGCCTTGACGTCAGCAGCGGCCTTCGCCTTGGCAGTTGCCTCCGCGCGCGCCTTTTCGGCCGCGACAGCCTTGGCGGTCTTTCGCTGTTGTTGCAGCATTTCCAGGTCGGCCAGGTTCACCGCGTCCGCGCTGGATCGCTTCTCCTCATCCGGCACCTGCAACTCGCGCATGATGTCCGCCAATGTCCGGGCGGTAAGCTGCGTTGGCGCTGCGGCGGCTGGCGCTGGCTGTTCTGGAGCCGCCTGTGCGGGAGGGGGAAGCGGCGCAGGCGTCTGCGCCTCCCGCGCAGCCATAGGCAGGGATGTCGCCACAGCCGGCTCTGGAGCGGGTGGTCCCTGAACGGGGCGCGGCGCGCTTTCAGTGGCGCTTTGCGGAAGCGCGGCAGGCTGGGCAACCGGTTCAGGCGCTTTTTGTACGGCAGCTGCTGCGGGCTGCCTGGCTGGCGCTTCGGCGGCGGGCCGGGGTTCGGCTCGAGCGATTTGCGTCGGCATGGACGGCGGCGGCGGCGGCACGGGTTCCGGCTCCGCCATGGCGACCTGAGTGCTGGGCTTGGAAGCTGGCGCGCGTGTGGCCGCCTTCTGGGCGTCACGCTGTTTCTGCCGCTCCACCTTTCGCGCCGCGCGTTGTTGCGCAGCTGTCAGCGTTACGACCTTCTGCGGCGCGACGGGTTGAACGGCTGGCTTTTGCGGTTCCGCCGCAGCGACTCGCACACCTGTGTCCTGGGGGAAATTGCCGAACTGGACGGCTGCGGCCCGCTGCGCCGGGGTCAGGCCTTGCATCCGGTCCAGATAGGGCTGGATCGCGACAGCCAGACGCGCCGGCATGGTTTTCGTCGCGATATCGCGCGCCTCATCGCGGCGACCGTTCATCGCCATGATGAAGGCGCGATCGCGCCATGCGCCGCGATCGCCCTTATATAGCAGCGGCTTCAGCGCTTTCTCGGCCGCGTCGATCTGCCCGGAAATACCAAGCGAAACCGCATATCGGCGGATCAGCTCGGAATCGTTCGGCGTGGTCCGCAAAGCCGCCTGATAGTCGCGTTGCGCTCCCGCCGTGTCACCCGTCAGATCGCGTGCAAGGCCCCGGTCCGAAAGGAAGCGGGTGTCGGGGAATCCCAGCCGCGTCGCCTGGTCGAACAGCTTGATCGCCTCGCCCGGATTCTGCATGTCGAGCATGGCCTGACCCAGACCGGCCTTGATCCGCCCATTATTGGGTTCGATCTCGCTAGCGCGGGCAAAAAAGCCGGTTGCTGCGCGGGCATCATCCAGTGCGAGCGCCGCTTCGCCCGCACCTATCAAAGCCGTCACGTCCCGTGGATTTTCGGCGAGACGCGCCAGATGCGCGTTCAGCGTGTTGACGTCCTGCGGCCGTTGCAGATCAAGCTGCGAAACCGTCTGATCCTGAGCCGCAGCCCCTTGTGGCGCGATAGCGGCAAGACCCGAAAGAAGGATCAGGAGGGCGAGCATCGGATGTCGGAAAGCATTCACGCAGCCGCTCTAGCAAGCGGCTGCGTGAATGGGAAATGTATCGCGATCGTCTATGCGACGAACCGCCCTATTGATTGTTCTGGCGGTTCAGGAAGCGCGGAATATCGAGTCCGCCCTTATCCTCGGCATCGTCATCGGCGCTCTTGCCGATACCACGCGACAGGCCGGACATCCGCTCGAACAGCGTACCACCCGCAGCCGCGACGCGCGGCGCCGGGGCAACCGGACGCTCAGGCTCGGCCTGCGAAGTATCGGCGCTCTCTGCGCCAAGGACCAGTTCATCCTCCTGATCGTCGAAATCCGAAATGACGGAAGCCGGACGCGGCGGCGCGAAGGGCGCTGGCGGTGCGGGAGGCTCCGGCGCGACCTGAACCGGAGCAGGCTCGGCCTCGGCCTCTTCGGCGGGCGCTACCGTCGGCGGTTCGAGTGTCACGGGTTCCGCCACAGGTTGGGGCACCGAAGGAACCGGCGTCACCACCGTCGGACGATTGGCGAAGCTGAACGGCTGGCTGGCCGGGGCCGCCTTTGCCTGCGCCTCATTATCGATGCCGGTGGCCACCACGGACACGCGGATCTTGCCGTTAAGGTCGTCGTTGAACGCCGAACCCCAGATGATGTTCGCATCAGGATCGACCAGTTCGCGGATATGGTTCGCGGCCTCGTCGACTTCCATCAGGCGCATGTCCTCGCCGCCGGTGATCGAAACGATAACGCCCTTCGCGCCACGCATCGACACGCCGTCCAGCAGGGGGTTGGCAATCGCCTTCTCGGCAGCCTGCAGGGCGCGGCCGTCGCCTTCCGCCTCGCCCGTGCCCATCATCGCCTTGCCCATCTCGCTCATAACCGAACGGACGTCTGCAAAGTCCAGGTTGATGAGGCCCGGCATGACCATCAGGTCGGTAATCCCGCGCACGCCCTGCTGCAGCACCTCGTCAGCCATCTGGAAGGCTTCTTTGAAAGTGGTGTTGGGATTGGCGATCAGGAACAGATTCTGGTTCGGAATGACGATCAGCGTATCGACATGCTTCTGCAGTTCCTCGATCCCCGCCTCGGCGGAGCGCGCCCGGCGGGAGCCTTCGAAGGTGAACGGCTTGGTCACGACGCCGACGGTCAATATGCCCTTGTCGCGCGCGGCCTTGGCGATCACCGGCGCGGCACCGGTGCCCGTGCCACCGCCCATGCCCGCGGCAATGAAACACATATGCGCGCCCTGCAACGCCTCATCGACGATGGATATCGTCTCTTCGGCGGCAGCCCGGCCGATTTCGGGCCGCGATCCCGCGCCCAAGCCTTCGGTGATGTGGGGGCCAAGCTGGATGCGGCGCTCGGCCGGCGAAGCGTTCAGCGCCTGAGCATCAGTATTGGCGACGATGAAATCGACGCCTTCGACAGCCGCTGCGATCATGTTGGCAATGGCGTTGCCACCGGCGCCCCCAACGCCGATGACCGCGATGCGCGGCTTTAGCTCATCCACATGGGGCGGGCCGATATCGATGCTCATACTTTTCGCTCCCTAGGCTTCTTTTCGGCGAAGCGGAACCGTCACAAAGAACTTCATGCACCAGATGTTAAGGCAATTCATCACCTTTTTTAACCTTAGGCGCTCGGCCGACTAACATCTTCTAATAATTTGCTTTCAACGCGCGCAACATGCGCTGCCACCATAGCGGAACGCCAAGACGATGCACGGTCTGCGCGGTAGGAGACATGTTGCGCAAGTCAACCGGATTGCTGGCGCCATACAGCGCAAGTCCGACAAGCGTCGTGAAAGCCGGCCCGCTATGCGCTTCGGGCAACGCGGCGAGGCCACGTGGCCGGCCGATGCGCACCGCCCTGCCAAGCGCGGTCTGCGCATAATCGGCAATGCCCTTCATCTCCGCGCCACCGCCCGTCAACACGACCTGGCGCCCCACCGGATTGTTGAAGCCCATATCCTTGAGCGACGTGTTAACCTCCGCCATCAGCTGATTGAGCCGTTCGCAAATGACGCCGACCAGCGCAGCGCGTGTAATGCGCCCACTGTCGGAACTCTCGCCGTCGCTCGCCACCGGCGCGATCTCGATCATGTCCCGGAAGTCCCGGCGCGATTGCATCGCCGATCCGTAAAAGCACTTCATGCGTTCGGCCTGACTGCGGCGGATGCCGAACGCCGATGCGATATCGTCGGTGATATCCGAAGCCCCGATGGGAATGCTGTGCAGCCCCACCAGCATGCCGCCGGCATAGAGTGAGATGTTCGTCACCCCCGCGCCGATCTCGACTAGCGCAACGCCCAGGTCCCGCTCCTCGTCGGACAGGCACGCAAAACCGGTGGCGATGGGCGCCGCCACGATGGCGTTGACGTTCAGATAGGCGCCCCGCACGCACATCTCCAGATTGGCGAGTGGCGCGCCGTCGGCCAGGACGACATGGATATCCACGCCAAGCCTGTCGGCATGCATGCCCAGCGGCCGCTTGACGCCACTCGATCCATTGACGCTGAAGCAGGTGGGCTGCGCGTGCAGGACGACGCGACCATCAGGATCGATGCTCTGCCGTCCGGTCTGCAGCAGGTCTTCAACATCCCCCTGCTCGACACGGATGCCGCCCAGTTCGCGCTCCACGGTCACCACGTCGCTAACCAAGCTTCCGCCCGAAAAGCTGACCCAGACATCCTCGATATTCATGCCCGCGACGCGTTCGGCCTGTTCCACGGTCTCGCGCACCGCCATTTCGGTGCGTTCCATGTCAACGATGAAGCCGCGCCTTACCCCCCGGCTCTCCCGTTGGCCGGTGCCCAGGATCACAATTTCGCCCGTGTCGGTCTTACCCGCAATAAGCGCGGAGACTTTCCACGATCCGATATCGACTGCGGTAATGACTTTCTCGACCTTGGGCGGCGGCATGGCGCTTTATTATACCTCCCCGTCTTCGGTGGCGGCCTTCGCCGCCTTCGTCTCCGTTTTGCTTTCGTCAGGCTTCGGGCCGCGATCCTTGGGCAGGCGCAGGACGAACTTGGATGGATCGCGCATATCGAACCGCACTATGCCACGCCCCAGAAGATGATTGACGCCATCCAAGCGCGCAAAATTCAACAAGGCCGCCGACGCAGTGCTTTCGCCTTCCGGCAAAGAAAGCGTCTCTCCAGATTGGAAGCGCAGGTCCCAGCGGCGATCGCCAACCCATGTCGCACCTGCCAGCATGGGCTTGAGCGCAGGCGCGGCCTCCATCAGCTTGCCCAGGCTCGCCGTCTGCAGGTTTGCACTCGGTCCGACGACCAGCGGAAGGTCCGGCATGGTCTGCTGCGACACGGGCTGCAATACGGCGCCGCTGACATCGATCAGCGCGAGATTGCCGCCATGCTGCCAGACAGCCACCGGCTGACGCTCGACAATATCGACGACGAGCGTATCGGGCAGGCGGCGTGATACGCGCGCGTCCTTGACCCACCCCAGTTTCATCAGATCGCCACGCAGCTTCGGCAGGTCCACATTGACCATCGACCGGTCCACCTGGCCCAGCGCAATATTATAGACCTGCAACTCATCCATGCGCTCGACGCCGCGCACTTCGACCTTGTCGACCTCGAACCCGGCATGGGCAGCAGCCTGAGCGAACTCCATTCGCACCATGCTCGGCAATCCGAAATAGCCCGCGCCTCCAACGGCGGCCACAGCAACCGCGCCGACGATACCCCAGGTCGCGATACGCTGCATCGCGGCTTCGCTTAGAGGGATGCCGGCAATGACGCGATCGGCGAAGCTTTGCCGCTTGAGCGCGCGCCCTCCGCGCTTCGATGTCACCTGGGTCCCGCCCTTGCGGCGCGATGGCGCAAGCCGGCTGGTGCTGCCGCGCCTTATCCGTGCGTCACTCATAGCGCCTCCTCGACAATCCGTTCGACCAGTTCGGCATAATCGATCCCCAGTTTCGCCGCCTGCTCCGGCACCAGGCTGAGCGGCGTCATACCCGGCTGAGTGTTGACCTCCAGCAGGAAAAGCCCCTCGACCCCCTGCGTGTCGTCCCAGCGAAAATCCGAACGCGATGCGCCTTTGCATCCCAGCAACTGGTGCGCGCGCAATGCAATGGCCTTGCATTGCTCGGCCACATCCTCGGGAATATCTGCAGGGCAGATATGCTCAGTCAGACCGTCCGTATATTTGGAATCGAAGTCGTAAAAGCCGCTCTTCGGCCGCAACTCCGTAACCAGCAGGGCCTCATCGCCAAGCACAGCCGTCGTCAGTTCCCGGCCACGGATGTAGGGTTCGGCCAGCAATTCCGTAAAATGCTGCCATGGGCCTTCCACGTCACGACCAATCGGCGATCCGTAATTGCCCTGCTCCCTCACGATGGCCACGCCGACCGAACTGCCCTCATTGACGGGCTTCACCACATAGGGACGGGGCAACGGATCGCGCTCGAACAGCGTCGCGCTTTCCACGACCTGTCCACCGGGCATGGGAATGCCGTGCGACACCAGCGCCTGCTTCGTCAGTTGCTTGTCGATCGCGATCACGGACGTCGCAAGACCGGAATGGGTATATTTGACGCCCATCAGGTCCATCATACCCTGAACCGTGCCGTCCTCGCCAGGCACGCCGTGCAAGGCATTGAAAACGATGTCGGCTCCGGCCTCGGCGATCTTCATGGGCACATCACGGTCCATGTCGATCCGCGTGACCTTGTGTCCGCGCCCCTCCAGCGCCTTGGCAACGCCCTCGCCGCTCATCAGCGACACCGGCCGTTCGGCCGACCATCCGCCCATCAGGACGGCAACATGCCAGGGACCCCTCACTTTTCCACCCCGATCCGCTGAATTTCCCATTCCAGCGTTATGCCGCTCTTTGCCTTCACCCGCTGCCGCACTTCCTCGCCCAGCGCTTCGATATCGGAACTGGTCGCATCACCCAGATTGAGCAGGAAGTTGGTGTGCTTTTCCGACACCTGAGCGCCGCCTAACTTCAGGCCACGGCATCCCGCCTCGTCAACCAACTGCCATGCCTTGTGACCTTCGGGATTCTTGAAGGTCGATCCGCCGGTCTTGCTGCGCAACGGCTGGCTTTCCTCCCGGGCATTCGCGATGCGGTCCATTTCGGCCTGTATGGCGACCGGATCGGCCTGATGTCCGCGAAACGTAGCGCTCACGACCACCGTTCCTTCCGGCAGGGCGCTGTGACGATAGGTATAGCCAAGATCTTCGCGCGCCAGCGTTTCGCGCTTTCCAGACCGCAGGACGACTTCGCACTCCACAAGGATATCGCAGGTCTCACGACCATATGCGCCGCCGTTCATCCGCACGAAGCCGCCAACGGTGCCAGGTATGGAACGTAGGAACTCCAGACCACCGATCCCAGCGTCACGCGCGGTAGAGGACACCAATACGCCCGATGCGCCGCCGCCGCACCGAAGCGCGGTGTCATCAACGGACTCCACCTTGGCGAATGCCTTGCCCAGCCGCACGACGACACCCGGCACGCCGCCGTCGCGAACGATCAGATTTGACCCCAAACCCAGCGCCATTACGGGGATTTTGAGATCTAGATCGCGCAGAAAGTCCGCCAGATCGTCAATATCCTTGGGCTCAAACAGCCATTGCGCTGTCCCGCCGCTCTTGAACCACACCAGCGGAGCAAGCGGAGCATGCGCGGTCAGGCGGCCTCTGGTGGCAGGAAGAGAAGCCTCCGCCACCGTCACTTGCGCGGGGTCCACAGCGACATCCATTTGCCCCACATATCCATATTCGCCTTGGTGGCGTCGGCCATCGCCTTCTGCATGGCGACGCCGGCCTTTGCGCCGTCCATGGACTTTTTGGCGGCTTCCAGGCTCTTTTCGTGCGCCTCGATCACTCGCTTCTGCATTTCCAGGCTGAGGTCGATGAACTCAAACATCAGGCGGCGACCCTCGCCCTATCGCCAACTTCGCTGGCAAGTCCCGCGGCCCATTTGGTGATATCGCCCGCCCCAAGGCATATGATCATGTCGTCAGGCTGAAGGTCTGCCGCCAGCGCGCTGGCCAAGGTGTCAGCGCCTTCGACTGTACTCGCCGCCCGATGACCCCGGCGCTTCAAGCCCGCCACCAGCGCAGCGCTGTCGACGCCTTCCAGGGGCTGCTCACCCGCCGGATAGACGGGCGCCGCATAAACGATATCGGCGTCGTTGAACGCCTGCTGGAACTCGTCCATCAGGTCGCGAAGCCGCGTGAAGCGATGCGGCTGGACCACAGCGATCACCCTGCCCTTTGCGCCTTCGCGCGCAGCGGCCAGTACAGCGCGGATCTCCACAGGATGATGGCCATAATCGTCGATAACCGTCGCGACGCCGCCTGCGACAGCCACTTCACCAACCTTCGTGAACCGCCGCTTCACGCCGCCAAATTTGGCAAAACCGGTCTGGATCGTCTTGTCATCAATGCCCATCTGCAGCGCGACACCGATCGCGGCCATCGCATTGAGCACGTTGTGGCGGCCAGGCATCGGCATCTCGATGCCCTCGATCCGCCGAGTCGATCCATCGCGCTCCCGGATCTGCACGTCGAAGCGATTGCCGCCCGGCACGGGCTGGACATTCTCACCCCGGATGTCGGCCTGCGCAGAGAAGCCGTACGTAACGATACGGCGGTCCTGAACGCGGGGCAGGATCGCCTGCACTTCGGGATGGTCGAGGCACAGGATGGCGGCACCGTAAAAAGGCACATTCTCGACAAACTCGACAAAGGCGTCCTTCACCGCATCGAAATCGCCATAATGGTCGAGATGCTCGGGATCGATATTGGTCACGACCGCGATCGTGCCGTCCAGGCGCAGGAAGCTGCCGTCGCTTTCGTCGGCTTCGACCACCATCCAGTCGCTGGCGCCCAGACGCGCGTTTGAGCCATAGCTATTGATGATGCCGCCGTTGATCACGGTCGGATCAATGCCGCCTGCATCCAGCAGCGCCGCGACCATTGACGTTGTCGTCGTTTTGCCATGCGTACCGGCAACTGCCACCGTCGACTTGAGGCGCATCAGTTCTGCCAACATTTCCGCACGGCGCACAACCGGCACCCGCTTCTCCAGCGCCAGCTCGACCTCCGGGTTCCCGCGCTTGATGGCGGTCGAGGTGACGACCACGGCGGCATCGCCGAGATTTTCGGCCTTGTGGCCGATCATGACCGTGATGCCCTTCTTGCGAAGGCCTTCGATCACATAACCTTCGGCGACGTCAGATCCCTGAACTTTGTAGCCAAGGTTATGCATGACCTCGGCAATACCGGACATGCCGATGCCACCAATGCCGATGAAGTGGATCGTGCCGATATCCGTTGCAACGCCCTTCACGCCGGAACGCCTTGCAGGTTCAGGCTGGTGGGCATCGGAGAGGAAACCGGCAGAGGATCGTTCATGATCGGGGCGTGCCCTATGCTTTCGAGGAGGTCGGCCATGTCACGCGCCGCATTGGGACGGCCACAGGAGCGCGCGCGCTTGGCGGCATTCTGCAGCGCGCCCGGCTCCATCGCCATTTTCTGCATCTGCTTGGCCAGTTCGACAGGCGTGAATTGCGACTGCGGGATCGATCGCGCCCCGCCACACGCGACCATTTCGCGGACATTGGCGGTCTGATGGTCATCCATTGCGCTTGGCAGCGGCACCAGGATCGCCGGACGCCCAGCAGTGGTCAATTCGGCCAGCGTCGAAGCGCCAGCACGGCCGATCACCAAATGCGCCCAGCTCAGCTTTTCCGGCATGTCGCTGATATAGGTCGATAAATCCGCCGGAATCTCCATCTCGGCATAAGTGGCGCGGACCTTCTCGATATCTTCTTCCCGGCATTGCTGGGTTACCTGTAGGCGGCGACGCAGGCTGAGCGGCAAAAGCGCAAGACCACTTGGCACGACGCTCGACAGCACAGTCGCGCCTTGGCTCCCGCCCGTTACGAGGACGCGGAATACGCTTTCGTCCGTCAGCAGAGGAAACTCCTCGTCGCGGAGCGCCAGCACTTCCTCACGCACAGGGTTGCCGACCAGATGCACCTTGCCAGCAAACCGGTCAGACAGTTTCTCGATCACCGGATAAGCGGTCGCGATGGCCGTCACCCTCCGCGCGAGCAACCGGTTGACCCGTCCAAGCACGGCATTCTGCTCGTGGACCGCTGTCGGAATGCCATCCTTCAGCGCCGCAAGCAACGCAGGCATGGCCGGATATCCGCCGAAACCGACAACAGCCGTCGGCTCGAACGTCTCGTACAGGCGGCGCGCCATCGCCCGGCCTTCCAGGATGGCCTTCACGCCCTTGTACCAGCCGCGCGGATTGCCCGTCAGGCGCCCGGCGGGCAACACATGGACCTGCGCCTGCTTGAAGAGATTAGGAATCTTCGCACCGCGCTCATCGGTGACCAGCGCAACCCGGTGTCCCCGCGCGATCAGTTCCTCGGCCACGGCGTGCGCCGGGACCATATGGCCACCGGTTCCGCCAGCGGCGAGAACGAAATGACGGGAAATACTCATCGACCGCTCCATTTGACGACTGGGGTGCGATCCATGAAGGGATTTCGCCGCGTGAAGGCGAGAAGCAGGCCGACCCCGAAACAGAGGGCCAGCATAGAGGACCCGCCATAGCTGATAAAGGGCAGTGTCATGCCTTTCGACGGAAATATCTGCGCGTTGACGCCCATGTTGATCACCGCCTGCAGCCCGAATTCGGTCGTGAGGCCCGCTGCAGCGAGGATCGTGAAGCTGTCCTCCTCGTCCAATAACCGCAGCAATACGCGCACTACGATGGCCAGATAGACGCAGGCTATGGCGATGCAGGCAAGCAATCCGAACTCCTCACCGATCACCGAGAAGATATAGTCGGTATGCGCTTCGGGCAGATGGAACTTTGCCTGACCGCCGCCTGGACCGACTCCCGTAAAGCCGCCGTTGGTAATGGTGCGCTGGGCCAGATCCGACTGGTCCGGACCCGTCATCGGATCATGACCTATCCCAAGGAAATCATTGATGCGCTGTCGCCCGTTTTCGTAGAACATATAGGTCAGCACGAAGAGGCCCAGGGCAGCCCCGCAAAGCGCCCCAATATAGCGCATCGGTACGCCGGACAGCAGCAATAGCGCCGCCCAGCAGGCGCAGAACACCACCGTCTGCCCAAAATCCGGCTGCCGCATCAACAGCAGCGCGATCATCGCCGTGACAGCAAAGCTGAGGGGGATGACCGGAAGAGTCTTGTCCGTTGAACGAAGCGACAGGAGCCATGCAATCGAGACGACATAGGCGGGCTTCAAAAACTCGGAAGGCTGGAATCGCATGCCCGGAACATTGATCCACCGGCGTGCACCATTTTTCACCTCACCGAGGATTGGCACCAACATCAGCGCCACGAAGAAGATCACTGCGGCAATGAGCGCTAACCTACGTGCTTGCGTGCGCGGAAGCATCGACACGATGAGCATGACCGGCAGGCCAATTCCCACCCACATCAACTGGCGGTAGAAATAGACGAGCGGCGTCACGGATATGGCAGAGGTTGAACGATCGATCGCCGCCACCGCCGATGCCGCCGCCACCGCGACTAGCCCGATCGCCATCAGTGCGACGATCAGCGACAGCAGCACCCGGTCGATTTCCCAGAACCAAATGGCAAGCGCAGTACGCTCGCGCGGCACAGTACGACCGCCGAATCCTTTCGCGATCTTCGCTGGCCTGAACTTGCCGATACCCAGTCGGTCGCCCTGCATGTGCGGTCTCCGCCCTTCCCTTAACCCAGCGCCGCGACGGCAGCGGCAAAGGCATCGCCCCGCGCTTCGAAATCACGAAACTGGTCGAATGACGCGCACGCCGGTGACAGCAACACCACATCGCCCGGTTCGGCGATGCGCGCAGCCCGGCGAACGGCCGTCAGCAGCATTTCCGAATCGTCCACGGCCATATGCGGTCGCAATATGTCGGCGAACATGTGCCCCGCTTCACCGATCGTATAGGCATGCTTGACGTTCCCAAACTGCGGCGCGCACTCGTCCAGATTATCGGTCTTGGCGAGACCGCCGACGATCCAGTGTATGCGCGGGGCACCGTCGATCGGCGGATAGGCGGCCAGCGCAGGCGCGGTCGATGCCGGATTGGTGGCCTTGCTGTCATTGACGTACAATACGCCGCCAACTTCGCCGACGCGCTGCATGCGGTGCGGAAGGCTGGAATAGGTCGCCAGGGCGGGAAGCGTGTCATCGCGGGAGATATCCAGCGCATCGGCGACGGCGATCGCGACAGCCACATTTTGCGCATTGTGCGGCCCCTGAAGCGACGGCCAGCGCTGCTGTTCCATCGGCGATATGCTGGCTGCGGATACAGTGTGCAGTTGCGCCACGACCTGAGACGCCACGCTGAGGCTAGGCTCATCGTCCGTGGAGACGACTGCCGCATGGCCTGGCGTTTGCATGGCGAACAACCGCGCTTTCGAAGCGACATAGCCCGCGAAACCCTCATACCGATCAAGATGGTCGGGCGTGATGTTGAGTAGCACCGCCACGTCGCAATCCAGGCTCAGGGTGAGGTCTATTTGGTAGCTCGAAAGCTCCAGCACATAGACGCCCACACCTTTCAGATTGGGCTCCAGCGGCTCCTGGCCCAGGATAGGCAAACCGATATTGCCACCCATCCGCGCCGGAAGTCCCGCCTGCTCGATGATGTGATGGATCAGCGCCGTGGTCGTCGACTTGCCATTGGTGCCGGTAATCCCGATCACCTTGTGCGGCGGCAGGGTCGGTCGGGCGAGCGCGAACAGTTCGATGTCGCCGATAATCGGAACACCCGCTGCCTTGGCCTTCTGACTGATGGGATGGCGGTTGAGCGGCACGCCGGGCGACACCACGATGCCATCGAAACCGGCAAGATCGATTTCCAGCGGATCGGCCAGTTCCGCCTTGCCCCTGACCGCCTCGCGTGCTTCCTCACGCGTATCCCACGCCACCACCCGCGCGCCACTGGCGGCGAGCGTCTCGACTGTCGCCAGTCCCGATCGCGCAAGGCCGAGTACCGCGTAGGTCTTTCCCGCGAAGGCTTGCGAAACGATCACCGCAGCTTGAGCGTCGCAAGGCCAGCCAGCGCCAGCACGAACGCCACGATCCAGAAGCGGATCACGACGGTCGGCTCGGACCAGCCGAGCTGTTCAAAATGATGATGGATCGGCGCCATGCGGAACACGCGTTTGCCGGTGCGCTTGTAGAAGAATACCTGGATGATGACCGACAGCGCCTCTACCACAAACAGGCCGCCGATCACGCCGAGGACGATCTCGTGATGCGCCGACACCGCAATTACGCCGATTGCTCCGCCGAGCGCCAGGCTTCCGGTGTCACCCATGAATACGGCAGCCGGCGGCGCGTTGAACCACAAAAAGGCCAGGCCGGCGCCGATGATCGCTCCGCATAATATCGTCAAATCCCCCGCGCCCGGAACATGCGGTATGCCCAAATAATGGGCGTAGTCCGCGCGTCCGACCAGATATACGATCGCCATGAAGGCCATGCAGGCGATGATGACGGGCATGGTAGCGAGGCCGTCGAGACCATCCGTCAGATTCACCGCATTGCCGAAAGAGACGATAACGAAGGCGGCGAACACGAAATAGAAGGGGCCAAGGTCGATCGCAGGACCGTTCCAAAATGGGACATATAATGCCGTGCCATTGTGGCCGACGATCAGCCACGCGGCGACGCCCGCAATGACGAATTCGCAGAGCAGGCGGAACTTGCCGGATAGGCCCTTATGGCTTGCCTTAGTGACCTTGTCATAGTCGTCGAGGAACCCGATCGCCCCGAAACCAAGCGTCACGAAGATGCAGGCCCAGACATAGATCGAGGCCAGATTCATCCAGAGCAGGACGGACACGATCACGGATGTCAGGATCATTAGTCCGCCCATTGTCGGCGTCCCGCGCTTGCTCAGATGACTTTGCGGGCCATCATCGCGGATCGGCTGTCCCTTGCCCTGACGGACGCGCAGCCAGCCGATGAAGCGCGGTCCGATGATCAGTCCGATGACCAGCGCGGTCGCGATCGCTGCCCCGGCCCGGAAGCTCAGATAACGGACGAGGTTGAATATCCCGTGGAAGTCCAGCGTCTGCGCCAGCCAGTATAACATCAGTCCTTATCTCCGCCCGTCACCGCAGCGACCAGCCGTGACAGGCCGACACTATTGGAACCCTTTACCAGAATGGCGTCCCCTGCCCTCATCTCCGCTCCCAGCAGATCCGTCGCAGCTTGCGCGTCGGCGACATGGGCGTGAGATATGCCCTTGTCCAGCGCCTGGGCGAGCGGCGCCATCTCCGGACCGACCAGAATCGCAAAATCGACCTTGCCCACCATCGAGTCTGCCAGCCGCGCATGCAACTCCGCGCTACGAGTGCCCAGTTCCTTCATCGCGCCAAGCACGGCAACACGGCGTTCGGCCCGCTCCTTGCCCAACTGGCTCAGCGTCGCCGTCATGGACAAGGGATTGGCGTTGTAGCTTTCATCGATTAGCAGCGCTTCTCCACCCGCGACCGGTACGATCGCCCGCGCGCCGCGACCGGGAAGTCCCGCCATCTCTGCCAATGCCAGCCCTGCAGCCGCCAGATCGCCGCCCAAGGCCTCCACGGCCGCCAGAACGGCCAGCGCGTTTGACACCCAATGCTCGCCCGGCGGTGCGATGGTGCAGCACAACTCCGCATCCGGGAGGCGCGCGGTAATCAGCGTGCCGCCATTGCCGGCCGGCACCGTTTCGACCGCCCGGACATCGGCACCCTTGCCGATGCCGAACATCATGATCCGTCCGGTATACCGCGCGGCACGCATGCGCAGGGCGGACAGATGGGGGCTATCGAAGGGGATGACAGCGACACCCTTGGGCTCCAGCCCCTCGAAAATTTCCGCCTTCGCTTCGGCGATTGCAGCCTCGCTGCCGAAAAACTCGATATGGGCCGGCGCTATCGCAGTGACGATGGCGACGTGCGGGCGCACGAAGCGGGTCAGTACGGAAAGCTCGCCCGAATGGTTCATACCCATTTCGAACACGCCAAACGCCGCATCACGCGGCATGCGCGCTAGGCTCAGCGGAACGCCGACATGATTATTATAGCTCTTGACCGAACGATGGACCTTACCGGGAGCCGCTCGGTCGAGCGCCCCGAACAGCGCCTCTTTTGTTCCCGTCTTCCCGACCGATCCGGTCACGCCGACAATCTTGGCCGAGGACCGCTGCCGGGAGGCGCGCGCCAGTTCTTCAAGCGCGGCCATCGTGTCGGACACCAGAACATGGGGATGATTGATAGGCGTGCTGACGATTGCTCCGGCGGCTCCGGCGGCAAAGGCTTTTTCGACGAAGTCATGGCCGTCGGCATGCTCGCCCTTTAACGCAACGAACAGATCACCCGGGCCGATCTCCCGGCTGTCGAACGCAACGCCTGCAACGTCGAAGGCGGCGGACGCTTCACCGCCCGTCGCCTTCGCGATTTCTGCGGAGGTCCAGAGCGGCATCATGTGGCGCATTCCCGCGCCACCGTGACATCATCGAACGGCAGGACGCGGTCGCCGATGATCTGACCCTGCTCATGCCCCTTGCCTGCGAGCAGGACGATATCGTCAGCGCTCGCCATCGCGATCGCCGCAGCGATTGCAGGACGACGGCCACCGATTTCCTGCGCGCCCGGCGCGCCCGCCATAATGGCGGAGCGAATGGACGAAGGCTCTTCGGAGCGCGGATTGTCGTCGGTGACGATAACATAGTCGGACAGGTCGACCGCGACCTTGCCCATTTGCGGGCGCTTGCCAGCATCGCGGTCGCCGCCTGCGCCGAACAGTGTGATCAGGCGTCCCTTGGTATGCGGGCGCAGCGCCTCTATCGCGGCGCGCAGGCCGTCGGGCGTGTGCGCATAATCGACATAGACGGGCGCGCCTGCCTTGGTGATCACAGCGCGCTCCAGCCGTCCGCGCACGGGCTGAACCCGAGCGAGCAGGTCCAGCACCGTCTTCGTGTCGCCGCCGGTCGCGATGATAAGTCCCGCCGCGGTCAGGGCATTGGCCGCTTGATAGGCGCCGATCAGCGGCAGGTTGATCTTATGGGACTTGCCCTCTGCTTCGACGGTCAGCGTCTGGCCAAGCTGGGTCGGCGTCCGGTTTGTGAGGCGAAGGGCCTCTCCCCGCACGCCGACGCTCAGCAGGCGAAGCCCCCGCCTCGCAACGCGTTCCTTGACCTTGTCCGACCATTCGTCGTCTGCCCAGACGACCGCCGCGCCGTCACCCGCGACGACCTCGTCGAACAGCCGCATCTTGGCATCGAAATAACTTTCCATGTCGCCGTGATAGTCGAGATGATCACGGCTGAGGTTGGTGAAGGCGCCTGCCAGCACGGGCAGCCCTTCGGTCCGATATTGCGCGAGGCCATGGCTCGACGCCTCGAACGCGGCATGGGTGATCCCTTCGCGGCGCAGGCCGGACATGTTCGACAGGAAGGTGACGATATCCGGGGTCGTCAAACCGGTGGAGACCTGATCGACGGAAGTAGTGACGCCCAGCGTGCCGATCGAGGCGGACTTCTCTCCCATCATACGCCATAACTGGCGGGTCAGTTCGACCGTGGATGTCTTGCCGTTGGTGCCGGTCACGGCGACGGTCACGTCGGGGAACGGGGCGAAGAACTTAGCGGCGATGTTTGCGTATGATTGGCGGGGGTTGGGGGCGGCAATATGGAGCGCGCCCTCTACCCTGGCTTCCGGGCGGGCGACGACGGCGATGGCGCCGGCGGCCACCGCATCGGCGATGAAGTCTTCGCCATTGACTTTAAGTCCTTGAAAAGCACCAAATATTGTTCCAGGCGCCACCTTGCGGTTGTCGATGGCGAAGCCGGTGACGAGGGCGTCGGACGAACCGGGGATGAGATCGGAGAGTTTCATTCCTTATCGCTTTCCCCAGGCGCCTTCCACAGCAGCGGCATCAGTTCGGAAATATCCACGTCGCGCCGCTCGTCCGGAATCACGCCCAGCATTGGCCCCGTCCGCTCGATAACCCGCTTCACGACCGGCGCAGCAGTCCAGGCGGCGGTGCGCAAGCCGAAGGTTTCCGGACTGCCCTTAGGCTCGTCCATCATGGCGAGCACGATATATTTGGGATTGTCCATCGGGAAGGCTGCAGCAAAGGTCGTTACAAGAGAGGTGTGGGCATAACCGCCCTGGAAGGGCTTCTCCGCCGAGCCGGTTTTCCCGCCCACACGATAACCCTTGGCATCGGCGCTCCTGCCTGTACCGGCGGCGACGATCATGCGCAACAGCTGCCGCATCCGCGCGCTGGTCGCGGCGGAGAAAACCCGCCGTCCCTCAGGCACTTCGCTGGCATTCAACTTGCGCAGCGTGGCCGGCCGCCAGATGCCGCCATTCACCAGCGCTGCATAGGCGCTGGCCAGGTGCAGCGGCGTGACCGCGATGCCATGACCATAGGCGACCGTCATCGTGGTGATGCGGCCCCAGTTTACCGGCCACAGCGTGCGCGCGCGCTCGTGCAGTTCGATCGACGGACGCCGATCAAATTCCAGTTCCCGGTAGATTTTCTGGATCGGCCCCGGCCCCATCTCGTCGGCGATCCGCGCCGTCGCAATGTTGGAACTATGCACCAGCGTTTCGGGCACATTGAGCCAGCGCTTGAGCGGGTGATCGTCCTTGATCTTGAAGCCGCCGACCTGGAGCGGCGCGGTCGCGTCGTAGCGCTTGCTCATCGACGTGACGGTGCCCGCATCCATGGCCGTCGCGATCGAAATCGGCTTGAAGGTCGATCCCAGTTCATAGCGGGACTGGACGACATCATTGCCGCGGCCCCTGTCATCCTTGCCCAGCTTGTTGGGATCGAACACCGGGAGCGACGCCATAGCGATCACCTCGCCCGTATTGGCGTCAAGGATGATGCCCGCCGCTCCATGCGCCTGCTGTTGCAGCATCTGGGCATAAAGTTCGCTTTCCAGCGCCGCCTGCACACGGCTGTCGATCGACAGCATGAACGGCTCGCCCCGATGTGTGGGATCGATCAGACGGTCGTTGAATGCTGCTTCGGCGCCCATACCGCCAACGCCATCAACCGGCGCGAAGCCGAGTACATGTGCTGCCAGTGTCCGCTGCGGATAGATGCGCTCCTTCTCGCGCGGGAATTCAATGCCCGGTTCGCCCAGCGCATTCACCGCGGCAACCTGCTCCGGCAGCGCGCGACGGCGCAGATAGGCCCAATGCTTGCCGCTCAGCTTGGCAAGCAGCGCGTCATAATGCTCGTCGGGGAAAATTTCGGTCAGCTTGCGCGCGAGTTCATCCCGGTCGCCGATCAGGCGGCTTGGCCGCACGGCAATGGAATAGGCGTCCATGGTGCGCGCAAGCGGGAAGCCGTTACGATCGACGATGTCCGCACGCGGCGGCAGCGACGCGGAGGCGATGTCCCCGCCCCGCCCACCGGAGGCGACGCCCATCCAGCACAGCCGAAGCGCAATCAGGCCGGTAATAGCGACGAACAGCACCAGCAGAAGCATCAGCCGCTGATGCGCAAGCGCCGTGACGTTTATCCGGACGCTGCTGGGCATCGGTCGGTCGGACCTGACGACGATCGTGGCCATCAGTGCCCTCCCTTCTTGCGTTCCCGCGCGGCGCGGGCGCTGAGGTCACCCAAGGTGCTGTCATCCAGCAGCTTGGCGTCCAGCATCGCCACCCGCGCGGCATTGCGCGCCACGGGCGTGACCCGGTCGGGAGTGTCCAGGGCCAGCTTCAGCTTGGCCTTGGGCGCCTTGAGCTTTTCCACTGAATCCGCGGCCTGCGCGGAGCGGATCACGCTGATCTGCGCGATGGGATTTTTCGGTGCGCTTGTCGCCGCTTCCGTGCGGATCTGCGCGGGCGCCGGGCTTGCCGGGACCTTCGGCGCGGATACCGCAACGTCGGGCGGCGTGTCGGCCATGGCCACCATCACCGGCGGGGCCACATAGACCGGACCGTTCGGCTCGACGCCCTCCAGGTTGGCGAGCGCCCGTTCACCGTTGAGATATTGTTGCGCAGTCGGCGCGGAATAGCGGAAATCCTCCTGGTTCCAGCGCTCCAGCTGGCGAAGGCTGGAGCGTGAGCCGAATTCCGTTTCCAGGTAGCGCATGTCCGACTTGGTAGAGGCAATCTGCGCCCGGACCCGCGCCAGCTCATTCTGCTCCGCGCCGACACGAAGCGAGACGAGGTAGGCCGACAAGGCGCCAAGGGTCACCAGCATAACCCACAATACGCTTTGAAGCCGCTTGACCGCGATCATGACTGCCCCTCCCATGCGGGAGCCGATGTCCGCACGGCGCTGCGCAGCGTGGCAGAGCGGGCGCGCGGATTGACCGCAAGCTCATGAGCGCCAGGACGGATCGCCTTGGATACCCGGTCGAAAGTCGGCGCGACGGAGGTCTCCTGCTGGGGGCGATGGCGCGATCCGCCCGACTCCGCGCCGCTGCGCCGGCGAAGGAACTGCTTTACGATCCTGTCTTCCAGACTGTGGAAGGTGACGACGGCCAGCCGTCCGCCAGCCTCCAGCAGAACTTCGGCAGCTTCCAGCCCGCGCTCCAACTCCTCCAGCTCCCGGTTCAGATGAATGCGAATCGCCTGAAAGCTGCGGGTTGCAGGATCTTTCTTGTCGTGCGGCTTATGCCCCAGCGCCTTGCGGACGACGGCGGCCAATTGCCCGGTCCGCTCCAGCGGACGCGCCGCAACGATGGCGCGCGCAACCCGGCGCGACCGGGGCTCCTCGCCATAGAGATAGAGTACGTCGGCGATTTCCTCTTCGGCGGCGTTGTTGAGGAAATCGGCGGCGCTTGTCCCGGCCCGGCTCATCCGCATGTCGAGCGGACCATCCGACTGGAACGAGAAGCCGCGATCCGCCTGATCGAGTTGCATCGAGGACACGCCGATATCCAGCGTGACGCCTGACGCGCGGCTGACGCCGGCGTCGGCGAGCAACGCCTCCATACGGGAGAATTCGCCCTCGATCAGGGTTATCGCGCCATCGCTGGCCGCGACGACTGCCTGCCCAGCCGCAATCGCATCAGGATCGCGATCGAAGGCGAAGACGCGGGCGCCATTTGCGGCCATGGCCTTGCTGTACCCGCCAGCGCCGAACGTCCCGTCGACATGAACCTCGCCAGGGGCAATGGCGAGGGCGTCGAGCACTTCATCGATCAGGACGGGGATATGTGGGGCGGGGTCGCTCATTTGCCGGCGGCCTCCCGCTCGGCAAGGAATTTGCGG
>JAHFPU010000009.1:0-9146 GCA_023266635.1 Sphingobium sp. | reverse complement strand
GCCTTGATGACTTCACGGGCGGCCGGATAGTCCAGATAGGCCTCCGGCTTCCACATTTGGATGAAGCGGCCGACGCCCAGGAACATGATGGCATCGTCGATCCCGCAATAGTCCTTGATATCGGCGGGCGGGAAGAAGCGGCCGCCATCGTCGAAATTCAGCTCTTCAAGAGAGGAGAAGGCCAACTCACGGGCGGTGTCGGCGTCATAGGCATCACCCCGGTTGCGGGCGGCCTCTGCATTCTTGACGATTTCGTCTTCCATCTCCGCCTTGTGGGAGGTGCCGAAGCCCTTGGCGCAGCGATGCTGTTCAAGAAGATCGATGCACAGGCGGTTTTCGTTGCCGCTGGCGGACTTGACCATTTTGCGCATGTCGAGCGGCAAGGCGAAGCGGCCCTTGCTGTCCGCGACGCTGAAGGCATTACCAGAAAAGAGATTAGAACCCGACACCCTTCGACAGTCCGCCCTTTGCCTTCGGGGCAAAGCCTTCCCGTCGGGAAAAGCGCATGCGCTACGCCGCCCCCGTCTTCAGGAATCGCATTGGCTTGAACTGCCCCAGTGCCGGAATGAATACCAAGGGAAGTGTCGGGATGGAAGGGGAAATTATGGGTAGAGCTGGGAATCTTTGTTCTGATCCGGTTTTGCTTGGTTTTCCTTGGTTCCTGATAATTGCGTAAAGTAATTGTTCTTAATTCGTTCTCGTCTTCGTCGACTTTGGTCGTAGGATTTTCACTTTTTTCCATGCCTTCCCGACTTTTCCCAGCGCCAGACCAGCCCGGCGCCCAGCATTACCCAGCCGATCCCAGCCAGCAGCGCCCAGCGCATGGCCCTGATCATCGCGCTGTCGCTTCTCACCCATGGGCGTCCGGGGGGAATCTGGCGGGATGATGCTGGGTCGATGAGCCATGCGTGCAACAGTGCCATCGTGTCGCCGGACAGGGCGTGGTTCGAGAAGGAGAGTTCAGGGTCGGCGAGCCACAAGCGGTCGTCCAGCATGTCGGCGTCGGCGATCAGGCGGACGGAGCCTTGTCCTATATGACACAGCGCGGCCAGCCCTCGTTCCGCGACAAGGCAGTCGCCCGAGCTTCGGAAAGCGGAGACTCCCGCTACGGGAAGCAGTGCGCCGCCGGACAGGAAGCGGCGCTCAACCGCAGCGCTCTTCGCAGGCAGCAGCGTCAGCCCCCAATGCGCCAGCAAGGGATCGAGCAGGCTCGTCACCGGTGGTCGGCGGCGATCCCCGGCAGGCAAATCCATGGGCCAGACTAGCAGCGGATCGGCAAGGATCACGGCTTTTCCGCCATGACGTATCCAGCGATCCAGTTCGACGAGATCGGCCGGGCTGAGCAGGCGCGGTTGTGCGATCAGCAGGCGATCATCAGGGGGAAGCGCCTTCGCGGCGAGCGAGTCGACCGGCAAGACACTGAACGCGCGGCGGAGATATTCGGTAGCGGGCGCGCCCTTGCCCAGCGACTCGGCGGAATAGCCGAACAGGGGAAGCGCCGTCAGGACAGCAAGCGGCGGCTTTGGCCTGGCGGAGGCGGCGGTCGGCCTCTCCCCTATCCCTTGATGAAGGACTGCGATTGCCAGGACTGGCAACAGGCAAAGCAGGCCCGTTACGGCTGGCATCCTGAGACCCGCGAACAATGCAAACATCGACAGGCCGCCAAGGAGCGCCATGCCGGTCCAGGAAAGCTGAAGGGACGACATCCAGCAAAACATAGCGATCGAACAGAGCGAACCGACCGCTCCGCACAGCGCCACAGCCCGGCGGGGCGAACCGGCAGGCACGAAACGCCGTGCGCACAGGCCCAACGCCGCCATGGCGATCGCCTGCGCCATATACCAGAATGCGGGGTCGGCCTGGCCAGTGGTCAGCACCCCGCCAAAGGCCAGTCCACCGACGAGGCTTCCGACTATACCGCCGAAAATGAATGCGCCGGAACGCGCCGCCGCTCCCATCGCATCACTGCTGCTGTTGCTGCGGGTCGCGATCCATGGGTTTGGTAAGGTTGGGGTCCGGCTGCAGATCCGGCACGACCTGCGCCGGGCCTTGATCGGCCGATGGCGTCACGCCAAGCCGGGCCAGAGGATCTTCCGGCTGCACAGCGTTCACGTCCGCGCCATTGTTGAGCGTCGGCACGACGGGCGGCGGGGCTGCGCGCTCATCGATCCGGGCTTTCTCGATGACGATGTTCGCAAGACCGATAAGCAGGACGACACCCGCAAGACCGGTAAGCCCGATCTGCACGCGCTGCAGGCCTTCCTGCTTGCGTGGACTGTCGACCATATGCTGGTCCCTTTTTTCTGCGCTCTACGACCCGTTAGAGGTCAAGCATTCTGCGCCAGCCAGGGGAACACCGTCAACCCCTTGGATTCCAGCCAATCGCGATTGTAGAGCGTCGATAGATAGCGGAATCCGGTGTCGCACAGGATCGTCGCGATGCGCTTGCCGGGACCCAGCTGGCGCGCGAGAGCGACGGCGCCAGCGACGTTGATGCCCGACGAGAGGCCAAGGCACAGCCCCTCTTCCGACAGCAGGCGACGAACCCATTCCAGTCCCTCCGCATCGGAAATGCGGAACTGGGTGTCGATCGGCGCGCCCTCCAGATTGGCGGTGATGCGGCCTTGGCCGATACCCTCGGCAACGGAGTCGCCTTCGGACTTCAACTCGCCATGCGCGTAATAGGCGTAGAGCGCCGCGCCATGGGGATCGGTCAAGGCAATGGTGATATTCTCGTCCTTCGCCTTCAGCCCCATACCGACGCCGGCGATCGTGCCGCCCGTTCCCGCCGAGCAGGTGAAGCCGTCGACGCGGCCCTCCAGTTGCGCCCAGATTTCCTCGGCCGTGCCAACGATGTGCGCCTTGCGGTTGGCGATATTGTCGAACTGGTTGGCCCAGATCGCGCCCTCGGTCTCCTCCGCGATCCGGCGGGAGGTGTGGACGAAATGGCCGGGGTTGGAATAGGGCGCGGCCGGAACCGTCACCAGCTCAGCGCCAAGCGCCCGCAGCGTATCCATCTTCTCCCGGCTCTGCGTCTCCGGCATGACGATGACGGTGCGATAGCCCTTGGCATTGGCGACCAGCGCAAGGCCGATGCCGGTATTGCCCGCCGTACCCTCGACGATGATGCCGCCAGGCTTGAGCAGGCCCTTTTCCTCCGCATCATTGACGATGAAGAGCGCCGCGCGGTCCTTCACGGATGCGCCGGGGTTGGCGAATTCGCACTTGCCGTAAATGTCGCAACCTGTGGCCTCGGATGGGCCTTTGAGCCGCACCATCGGTGTGTTGCCGATCAGCGCAAGCGTGTCCTGTTGTAATAGCATGATGCACCTCTAGCGGAGCGGCCACGCCTTTGCCAAGCAAGGGAATTATCAGGGGGTGATAGCCCGCATTGCGTCCGGCAATGACGGGGCGGACCGTATCATTTCGGCACAGCCCGATAATGCAGGGGAATTGAAAGGGTCGCGGCGCTACTGCGCGGTGATGGACGTCGGAAGCGATATCGGGAAAACGGGAAGGATAGCCCAGCCGCTGTGGCGAGCGCTGCTCTTCGCCTGCCTGATAGTCGCGCTGCCTCGCCTTCTTCCAACGGCATGGCAAGTATCGCTGGACGCCGCCAGCACATCGACACCCGCTAAGCGCATGCTGGAACCGGAGGACAGCTTCCCCGGTTCAGCCTATTTCCTGGCCGCAGGCGCGCTTACTCCGACGCCGGGCATTGTCGCGGGAAGCGACCCCCATATCCTGCGGCTGGATAATGGCCCGGCGGCACCCTCAACACTGTTTCGCGGTGTGACCGCCGTCGACCGGTATCGCGCGGCGAACTGCCTGGCTGCAGCCATCTATTACGAGGCCGGGAATGAGCCCGAAGAGGGGCAGCGGGCCGTGGCGCAGGTCGTCCTCAATCGCGTCCGCCACCCGGCCTGGCCGAACAGCGTGTGCGAAGTGGTCTATCAGGGATCGGAGCGCGCTGACCTCCGATGCCAATTCAGCTTCGCCTGCGATGGCGCCATGGTCCGCCTGCCCAATGCAGCGATATGGGCACAGGCCAGGAAGATCGCGGTCGAGGCCCTTTCCGGCCGCACCTTCGCGCCGGTCGGCCTGTCCACCTATTACCATACGCTGGCCGTCAGCCCGCCCTGGTCCGCCAGTCTCCAGCCGGTCGCTGTGATCGGTGCCCATATCTTCTATCGCTGGAAAGGCATAGCCGGGCAGCCCTCCGCTTTCACCAGCCGCTACGCTCGACTGGAGGTACAATCCGGCCCCGCACCCCGCGCGGTGATTTCAGCCGATATTGTTATGCCTGCAACCATAGCGCCGCCGGTTGATCCCTCACCAGTCATCGCAGCAATGGAACATCATCCGAGCAGCCTTCCATCCGGCGGGGTCAGGCCGGAATATCTATCGAGCGGACGCCCCCGGACGCAATAAAACGCAAAAAAGTTAAAGCTAATACGGCATTAACTATCTAAAATACTGATTTACAACGATTTAAAACTTAATTTTTTTTCGGGCGCGACGGAACCTCTTTCCAGGATGATGGTTATGTCATTCGGATAGTAAATCTTTTGCCCCCCGCTCTTGCTATCCACTCATGGGCCCGGACCGCTTCTCCCCCCCGACAGCGCTCCGGGCCCAAATTGCATCCGGCGCAGCTACAGCTTTTTCCCAAGAAAGGTTTCGCGCCCGGAACGCTTTGCTTCGCTCCGGGTTATTTACCACGTCGCTCTTCCCGTCGGGGCGCGGCGAGCGAGACTTTCCAGAGGAGATTATGATGTCGAAGAAAATTGTCGCAGCGCTGCTGCTGTCGAGCGCCCTCGTTCTGAGCGCCTGCAACACCGTCGAAGGCGCCGGCAAGGACGTCCAGAGCGCAGGCAAGGCTGTAGAGAAGTCGGCCAACTAAGGATTTGAGAGATTTCGGCTCGCCCCTCCGGGGTGGGCCGCGTCTCTTCAGGCGGCTTTCGCCCTTTTTTCCGCCGCTTCCACCTTTGCGGCGCGCCGGTCGGTGAACCAGATCGCAATGATCGTGATTTCGTAGAGCAAGATAAGCGGTATCGCGAGCATGAGCTGCGACACCACGTCTGGCGGGGTCAGCACCGCGGCCAGAATGAAGGCCGCGACAATCATATAGCGCCGAAGTCCGATAAGCTGGGCGCGGCTGACAATCCCCGCCCGATTGAGCAGCATCAGCAGCACCGGCATCAGGAAGCTGACGCCGAAGGCCAGAATGAACTGCATGACCAGCGTCAGATAGGCGTCGGTGCTGGGCAGGGCCTCGACCTTCAACCCGCTGCTATTGCCCTGAAATCCCAGGAAGAAATGAAACGCCGTCGGCATCACGACGAAATAGGCGAGCGATGCGCCCATGGCGAAGAGGATCGGCGTCGCAAAGATGAACGGCAGAAGCGCCCGCTTCTCCTTCGCATACAGACCCGGCGCGACGAAAGCCCAGAGCTGGTTGGCGATGATCGGGAAGGACAGGCAGAATGCGCCGAATATGGCGACCTTCACCTGCACGAAAAACGCCTCGTACAGTTTCGTGTAGACCAGCCGTCCACCGCCGTCCCCGAAGGCCTCCTTCAAAGGATGGACCAGAAATGCGAACAACTGCTCAGAAAAATAGAAGCAGATGGCGAAGCAGATCGCCAGACCACAGACGCATTTCAGCAGGCGGCCGCGTAGTTCGATAAGATGGTCGAGCAGCGGCGCCTTGCTGTCGTCAATGTCGCTCATGCCTGTGCGCCATTCTTGGGCGAGTCAGGATCGGATGCGGGCGCAGCGCCATATCCTGGAACAGCGGTTGCCGGTTCAGCGGAAACGGGTGCCGCCTCCGGCGCAGGCAATGCGGCAGTCTCAACTTCCGGCTCAGCCGGATGCTCGTCCAATATGCGCTGGTTCTGGGCCGCCCACTTCTTCTCGAGTTCCTCCAGTTCCACTTCGCGCACCATGGCGTCGATGCCGGTGCGGAAATGGCGGGCCATGCCCCGCGCCTTCCCGACGACCTGCCCCACCTTGTAGAGCGCGCGCGGAAGATCCTTCGGGCCGATCACGATCACGGCCACGATAACGATCAGGAGGAATTCGGACGATCCGATGTCGAACATGGAGCAGGCTCTGCCGGCGGCTCGATCAGACCTGCTTGCTGTCTTCGGTCACGCCGGTCGCGCTCTGCTCGGGCGCGCGCTGGGACTCGATCTTGGCCGCGGGCGCCGCCGGACGCGCCTTGGGCAGGTCGTCCTCGTCGTCCTCCATGCCCTTCTTGAAGCTCTTGATGCCCTTGGCGACGTCACCCATGAGACCCGAGATGCGCCCGCCGCCGAACAGCAGGACGACCACGAGGATCACGAGGACCCAGTGCATCATTGAAAACGAACCCATTGATATTCTCCCAAGCCGAAGGCCCTATCTAGTCGCCCTCGGGGTCATTTTCCAGAACGGATTGGCCGTCATAGCCCGCCATCGCCATATCGACGGGATCGAGAAGCCCCGCAGCCTTCAAATCCTCGAGTCCCGGCAGATCACGGCGGCTGGTAAGGCCGAAATGTGACAGAAAATCGGGGGTGGTCGCATAAATCAGTGGCCTTCCAGGCACTTCGCGCCGCCCGGCGGGCCGAATCCAGCCGGCCTCCATCAGCACGTCGATCGTCCCCTTCGCGACCTGCACACCCCGTATCGCCTCTATCTCAGCCCGGCTGACCGGCTCATGATAGGCGATGATCGCCAGCGTCTCCATGCCGGCGCGCGACAGGCGGCGGGGTTCATCCTTTTCCCGCCGCAGAATATAGGCAAGGTCTGCCGCCGTCTGGAAATGCCAGCGCCCGCCACGCTCCACCAAGTTGATGCCCCGCCCGGCATAATGATCGACAAGCCGCGCCAGCGCGCCGCCGATATCGCCGTCGCCGACATGCTGGCGCAATTCGGCAAGGCCGAGCGGCTGTTCGGACGCGAACAGCGCCGCCTCGACAGCGCGCAGGAAATCGTCCGGCTCCGCGCTCATGATGCCGTCGCCTGAGCCGCACGGAGGTAGAGCGGCGCGAATATCCCGTCCTGCCTTATGTCCAGCCTGCCCTGCCGCGCCAGTTCCAACGCCGCGACGAAGCTGCTGGCGAGCGCGGATTTGCGCATCTCTGCGCTGGCATGTTCGGGCAGGAACGCCTCCAGCACGGTCCAGTCGATGCGGCTGCCGACCAGCATGCCGATCCGCTCGATCGCCGCGTCCAAAGTCATGACGGGGCGGCGCGAGACGATATGCACCACCGGCTGGGTGCGCGCGCGAATCTGGCCATAGGCCTGGATCAGGTCGAACAGGCTGGCCTTCCACTGGATGCTGCGCACGGTCCGCAACCCTTCCGGCGCAGGGCGCATGAACACGTCGCGGCCGATGCGGTCCCGCGCCATCAGGCGGGCGCCTGCGTCACGCATCGCGCTGAGACGCTGGAGCCGCAATTGCAGGCGAAGCGCCATTTCCTCCGGCGATGGGTCCTGCTGTTCGTCGCGCGGCAGGAGCAGGCCGGATTTGAGATAGGCGAGCCACGCCGCCATCACCAGATAGTCCGCGGCCAGCTCCAGCTTCAGATTTTCTGCGTCATGGATGAAGGACAGATATTGCTCGACCAGATCGAGGATCGAGATTTCGCGCAGATCGACCTTCTGCGTGCGGGCCAGCGCCAGCAGCAGATGCAGCGGTCCTTCCCACGCATCGAAGGTCAGGGTGAGGGTTTCAGGTCCAGCCGTCGGGGGAGAAAAGAAGAGATCTTCCTCCATGGATCAGGTCATGCTCACGGCGATCATGCAAGCGCCAGCAACTTGTCCCGCCGGGCGATCAGGTCGCCCAGAGGTTCGGCCGCGTCGACTCCGACATCGGCGATCGTCGCCATTGCGCGGTCCAGCCGGGTTCGCGACTCCATGCTGATATCTGGCAGGAGTCCCGCGATGCCGATCATCTCCTCCATCCGCCCCCAGCAGTTGAGGGCAATGTCGCATCCGGCGGCGACCACGCCTGCGGCAAGCGAGGGAATATCGCCATGCAGCGCCTTCATATCGAGGTCGTCGGACATCAGCAGTCCGTCGAAGCCGATGCGGTCGCGGATGATGTTCGCGATGACAGTCGGGGACAGGCTGGCCGGGAGGTTCCTGTCCCATGCCTCATAGACGATATGCGCGGTCATCCCCATCGGCGCCCAGTTGAGCGACCGGAATGGGGCGATGTCCGTTTCCAGGTCCGCCTCGCTCGCATCCACCAGAGGCAGATCATGATGGGTGTCGACCATGGCGCGGCCATGCCCCGGCATATGTTTGACGATGCCGACCACCCCGCCCTGCTTGAGGCCCTCCAGCACCGCCCGGCCAAGGGCGGCGACGCGCAGCGGTTCGGCCCCCAATGTCCGGTCGCCCATGATCTCGCTTGCGCCGGGTTGGCGAACATCCAGCAGGGGCAGCGCATCCACATTGATGCCGCATTCGCGCAACGTGAGCGCGATCGCCTGCGCATTGGCGCGCGCCGCGACGATCGCGCTGGCCGGCGCGACATCATAGAGCGCATCGAACACCGACCCCGGCGGAAAGGCCGGCCATACCGGCGGTTGCATCCGCGCTACCCGGCCACCCTCCTGATCGATCATGATGAGCAGGTCGTCCCGCCCGTGCAGAGCGCGCAGATCTTCGGTCAGGGCGCGCAGTTGCGCCTTGTCCGTCACGTTGCGACGGAACAGGATATAGCCCGCCGGCTCCGCATAACGGAAGAAGGCGCGCTCGTCGTCGGTCAGGGCATCGCCGGATAGGCCAAAGATGACGGGCTTCATTGGTCAGGTCGCCTGTAGGTTTCGCTTATGTGACACACCGCCCTGATATCGCGATTCCCGGCGGCATCCCAGCGAAAGCTGATCCAACGAAGTTGCGGAAGTTGCGGGTTGCGATGGGTTTTGGGCGGGAAAATCGCAGAAAGGTCCCATGTTGGTCTCATCTGTGTCGCATGTGATTGCGCAAATGGCCGCAGGTAGGCTTTTGCATTTACGTCATCCCGGGCTTGACCCCACAACTGTCCGGGATTTTTTTGCTGTTTTAGATTGCACGGCAGCAAAGTCCTGGGGAATCTGCCAAGATTGTGTTGTTGAGACATAATATTGGAGATCTGCCGTGCCGCATAT
>JAHFPU010000145.1 GCA_023266635.1 Sphingobium sp. | reverse complement strand
CAGATCTCCAATATTATGTCTCAACAACACAATCTTGGCAGATTCCCCAGGACTTTGCTGCCGTGCAATCTAAAACAGCAAAAAAATCCCGGACAGTTGTGGGATCAAGTCCGGGATGACGGGAAAAGTGGGTGTTGCCTCGGGTAATTTGAGAGCGATTACCCCTCTCCCATGGGGAGAGGATACGGAGGCTTGGCGCGCAGCGCTTAGCCGGAGTTGGTGAGGGATGTGCCCTTACGATAGCGCGCAACCCCTCACCAAGCTGCGGTAGGCGGCAAGCCGCCAACCTCCGCTTCCTCTCCCTTGGGAGAGGGGCTATGGCATCTGCATCTTCGCTATCGTTTCTCACCCAACTCTCTAGGGGTCGCGTATTCCTGCGAAAGCAGGAATCCAGTGCCCCACGCCTGCCCGATCCCCTGGGCTCCTGCGTTCGCAGGAGCACCGGATATATCGATGGATCAATGGCTTGGGCGAAGCCGCCCCAAAACACCCTAATTCCTCAACTTGTGTGCCGTTTCGGAACATATTGTCTCACGGGCTCCCCAAGGCACCGATAAATCCTTATTTATCAGTTCACTATGCGCGCACCTTATCTCGCTGCGCCGCAACACCCGATCCGCCGGCTTAACCCGCTATTTACCCGCAGAGCCTAATTTCATTGCTGAATTTCCCGCCCATGATGTGGCGGCCCAGCGGGGTTTGATGATGCAGGACGCGGCAGCGGTTAGCCGGATTGGCTCGATTTCCGACATTCTGGCGGCGCTCGTCGCTGCGGATGGCACGGGAAGCCACAGCTATCCCGCCGAAACCCACCCTTCCCTGCTGACGCGGTCGCTGTCCAACCTCGCCGACGCGGCCCATTATCTCTGCATGCTTCACGGTCGCCAGCCAGGCGTCATCGATCATGCGGCGACGCGCACGGCGGAAAATGCCGCGCGCGCCTGGCTAGTGCAGGCCGCCGATGGCTTTTCGCATGAGCGCGCTTTTCTGGCCCAGGTCACCGTCGCCGTCGGCCCGCTGCCCAGCACCACAGGCCAAAGCGAATCGGAAACGGCGGTGCTTCAGCAGCGCCACGCTCTCGACATGCTGGCCCAGTCGGACCGCCGGGGTTGCGCCATGGGCGCGGCCATCGCACTCGTCCTCGACTGGCAGGCCGTCCGGACGCTGTTGGACGTCGCCGCCATCCGATCCGGCATTGAGCCGAGTCAGTGCCAGTTGCCGCTTGCGCCCGAAACACTGGCCGTCGCCGATGCGATCGCCATGGAGGATGACGGCATTGCCCGCGCCATGCAGTTCGGCGCCCGCCAGATGCTGCGCCAGCATCGCGGCCTGTGGGACCTGCTTCAGGCCCGCGCCTCGGTCCGCGCCCGCGCCTGATCCTGCGCTGAGCGGCGTTACCCGCTCTCTTGCATCCCTTCGTCAGCATCCCTAGTCCTGTTTGCGTTGCAACACAGGGATTGAAACCGGCATGCGTTTTGAAGGCACCAGCGATTATGTCGTTACCGACGACCTGAAAGTTGCGGTCAATGCCGCCGTCCTCCTGCGCCGCCCGCTGCTGGTGAAGGGCGAACCGGGAACCGGCAAGACCGTGCTGGCGCAGGAAATCGCAAAGGCCGTCGGCGCGCCGCTGATCGAATGGAACGTCAAGTCGACGACCAAGGCGCATCAGGGCCTGTACGAATATGACGCCGTCGCCCGCCTGCGCGATGGCCAACTCGGCGACGCGCGTGTCCACGACATCTCCAACTATATCCGCAAGGGCAAGCTGTGGGAGGCGTTCACCTCCCCTGCCCTGCCCGTCCTGCTAATCGACGAGATCGACAAGGCCGATATCGAGTTCCCCAACGACCTGCTGCAGGAACTCGATCGCATGGCCTTCCATGTCTACGAGACCGGCGAGACGATACAAGCGGTCGAGCGGCCCATCGTCGTCATCACCTCGAACAATGAGAAGGACCTGCCGGACGCGTTCCTGCGCCGCTGCTTCTTCCACTACATCAAATTTCCGGACCGGGAGACGATGCAGGAGATTATCGACGTCCATTTCCCCGGCATCCAGAAGATCCTGGTCGGCAAGGCGCTCGACATCTTCTACGAGATCCGCGACGTGCCGGGCCTGAAGAAGAAGCCGTCCACCAGCGAACTGCTCGACTGGCTCAAGCTCCTGCTGGCGGAGGACATGCCGCTCGACGTGCTGCAGTCCAAGGACCCGACAAAGGCGATCCCGCCGCTGCATGGCGCGCTGCTGAAGAATGAGCAGGACGTGATGATGTTCGAACGGCTGGCCTTCATGGCCCGTCGCAAGGTCTGAGGAGCAGAGCCCATGGCTCATGCGGCGGGGTGCCTGTGCGGCGCGGTGAGGATCAGCATCGATGCCGAGCCGATGGCGGCGCGCATGTGCTGGTGCCGGCTGTGCCAGTATCTGGGCGGCGGCAGCGGTACGGTGAATGTCTGCTTCCCCTCCGACAAGGTTTCGATCACGGGCGAGGTGTGCTGGCATGACAGCGTCGCCGACAGCGGGAACGCCATGCGCCGGGGCTTCTGCCCGACATGCGGCACGCCCCTGTTCAGCCTTGCCGAATCGCGGCCACATCTGACCTTCATCAGGGCCGGGGCGCTCGATGATCCGGGCCTGATCGGGCCGCAAGCGGTGATCTGGACGCAGGCTGCGCCAGAATGGGCCACCCATGACCCCGAACTACCCCATTATCCGGCCCAAGTTCCGCCAGTCGCCTGAAATCGGGGTCCGTCGCGCTTGCATCGCGCGCGGCTCCATGTGATCCTCCCAAGATAAAGCCGCGAAGACGGCGCAATCGAGGGGATGTCAATGCGTCATGCCGTCTTGTATCTGTTGTCCGCGTTGGCCCTGCCCGCCAGCGTTCATGCAGCCTTGTCCAACGCCGATGAGGGCGCGTGGCAGCCGGGCAGCGATAGCCTGAGGGCCAGCGCGGCGGGGATAACCCTTCCGCAATCGGCCGGCAGCCTTAGCCTGACCAAGTCGGGCGAGATTTCCGATCAGGGCAAAGGCCTGGACAATTATGCCCAGTTCGCCTCGGCCGACGGCGTCGTACAGGCGACCGCCTATGTCTATATGCCCAGCTACGCGGACGCCGCCATTTCGGCCTATATGACCGACAAGGCGATCCACGAGCATTTCGGTCCGGAAACGCGCCGCACCGCCTATGACGTCACGGCCGCCGGCCAGTATCGCAACGCAGCCATCCGGTCGGTCTATAATGGCGCGGACGGACAGTTGGTGACGGAAGCGGCCTTTGTTCATGCCGGCCGCTGGCTGATCAAGCTGCGGGTGACCGGCCCGGTCGATCGGGCGCAGGACGTCAAGTCCGGTATGGACGCCATGCTAAGGGACATGCGTTTCGATGACGGCGCTACGCCGACGCAGGTCACCGCGCGCGATGTTGCCCCCTGCCCCGTCGCCGATGGCCCGGGCGCGCGCGTCGTGACCGACCGCGCCTCCGCAGACGACCAGCCTGCCGAGTCCCTCTTTCCGCGCGATGGCAAGGACGGCCTGTGCGTACGCGGGACGGTACAGGTTGCCGATGACAGCTATGACATCCTGCAAGCGAGCGGCAGCGGCCCCAATTCGCCCGTGCTGGTCCCGCTCAACGATGCCGGAAAGGTCATGCGCTTCGACCGGCTATCGCAGGGCGACGGCTATCGGCTTACCATGCATCAGGTCGGCAGGACGGATATCTACGGCGCCTATGACCGTATTCCCACCCGGCAGCAGATCGCTGCGATCATCGATGGCAGCGACAAGAGCGTCGCCACATTGGTGCGCAGCAAGACCCTGACCGCCGATGGAGGCACGACCGTCAGCTACAAGTCGGGCGGGCGCTGAACGGGCACCCGTCAGATCAGATAGCCGACCTCATACAGGCCCCAGCGACGCCCGTTGAATTCCAGCGGCACGAACACGCTGCGCAGCGCCCTGTACCGCCCCTCGCCCAGGTCCTGTCGGTAAGTGAACAGGAAGAAGTCGCCGTCGCTGTCGAGCGCGCGACGGGTCTGGCTGTCCATGAATATCTGGCGGTTGCGCGCATTCTCCAGGTTCCAGAGCCGGTCGCCGGACTTCTGGCCAAGGCTACGGGTGCTGATATGGGTCGGGAGAAAGCCGTTCATGTCGACCAGGCAGCATCCCACCACCGCCGGGTCCTGCGCCGTGCAGCGATCCAATAACGGTCGAATGTGGACATCCGCGAAATCCACGAAGTCGGTCAGATATTGCACCGGATCGCTGCCCGCGACAGGGCGGTATCGCGTATCGAACAGCGCCTCGCTGCTCAGCCTTCCGGACGCCAGTGCCTTCTCGATGATGGTCGAGACCTCTTCGGCCCCTTCCTCCGCCATCGCGATATAGCTGCTGTTGCGCGTCCGCACGCCGCCATGCGCGACCCGGTTGAGCATAGCGTTCGCCATTCCCTCCAGATCATCCAGCCTGCCCAGCGCGCTGTTGACCTGAGACGCGCTCTGACTGGCCGAGCTGCTGAAGAGGGTCAGTCCCTCGCGCAGGGACTCTACATCCTCGCCCGCCTCTTCGGTGCAGGCGGCAATGGCGTGGGAGCGCTGCTGGAACTGGGTCACCAGCGACGACACTTCGGTCATCATTGTGCGCATATCGTCGATATGGCTTCCCGCCTCGCGACCGCGTTGGATGTTGGCCTCCACGCCGCGCATCAGGCCGCGGGCGTTGCTATCGAGCTGGTCCAGCTTCTCGCGCACCGACCGGGCGGACTCGCCCGCCTGCGCCGCCAGCCTGCGGATTTCGTCCGCAACGACCGCGAACCCCTGGGTCGCCTCGCCGCCGCGCGCCGCCTCGATCGCCGCGTTGACGCCCAGCATGCGGGTCTGGTGCGCGATCGCGCCAAGCTCATCCGATATGCCGCCAACCGTCTCGATCACCGACAGGAAGCCGCGCAGATGCACCTCCAGCCCCGTCACATGCGCGATCAGGCCGGCGACCTCGTTCAGGGAAAGCGCCGCCGCCTCATTGCCGTCGGCGATGATCCGTTCCGCCTTTTGCGCAGTCACGCGCAGCTCCAGCGCAGCGACGCCGCTCTCCGCCTGATTGGCGGACAGCGCTTCCATCCGGCTCTGCAGCCCGGCCAGGCGGCTGATGTCTAACTGAATGCATTTGTCGATCTGCGCAAGGAAACCGGCGGCCTCGCTGCATTGCAACGAAATATCCGCAGACCTTTCCCCCAGGTCGGCCAAAATTTCCTGATTTTCCAAGTGCGCCCCGAGCTTCCTACTCTTATTTTGGATAGTGCCGTATTAATGATGCATTGCAAGAATTAATGTTGCGTTGCGGGATTTCGACAATCTTCGGCATTTCTAAGGTCTTGCAGGTAGATTGAAGTGATGTCCGACCGCATTCCGCCCGCCACATACGGCGCCACACGATTTGCAAGGGTTCGCGCGCAACTGGAGAGTGTGGCGGTCCAGGGGCGGATCGCCGGCGGCTGCTACGAGTTTCTGCTGTTCGGTTTCAAACAGGGCTGGGCCTGCCTTTTTGGAGGCCTGATGCTGGCGCTGCTCTTGGCCACGCATTTTTTCTATCCCGCCGGACTCGCCCTTCATCGCTATGATTTCTTGACCGCCTCGGCCGTCTGCATCCAGATCGGCATGCTGCTGTTCCGTCTGGAGACCTTACGCGAGCTGTGGGTAATCTGCGCGTTTCACATCATCGGAACGATCATGGAACTGTTCAAAACCAGCGCCGGGTCATGGATCTATCCGGAGGACAGCCTGCTGCATATCGGTCCAGTGCCCCTGTTCTCAGGCTTCATGTATGCCGCCGTAGGCAGCTACATCGCCCGCGTCTGGCGAATCTTCGACTTCCGGTTTACCGGCTATCCGCCGCGTTGGGCGACGGTGGCGCTTGCCGTTGCGATCTATGTAAACTTCTTTGCCCATCACTGGTTGCCCGACATGCGGATCGCACTGTTTGGCGTCACGGTCCTGCTTTTCCGCCGCACGGCGGTTTGGTTCACGCCATTTCGCGAGGCGCGAGCCATGCCATTGTTGATCGGATTCTTGCTGGTTGCGCTGTTCATCTGGTTCGGTGAGAATATCGGTACATTCGCCAACGCCTGGACCTATCCGGCCCAGAAAAATGCGTGGCACATGGTGTCTTTCGGCAAATTAGGGGCCTGGTATCTGTTGATGATCATTTCCTTCGTGCTCGTCTCGCTGATCCACGATGCCCGGCCTGGCACAGCGTCTCAACGCACCGTCGCGGTGGCCTGACCTATGTTTCTGGGCTTTCTCGACGAACTGCGCGCCGCGGGCATAACTGCGGGAATCAAAGAGCATCTGGTGCTGCTGGAGGCGCTCGAACGCGATGTGATCGAGCGGCGGCCGGAGGAATTCTACTATCTCGCTCGCGCGACCTTCGTGAAGGACGAGAGCCTGATCGACCGCTTCGATCAGGTATTCTCAAAGGTTTTCAAAGGGCTGGAAGCCAATTATGGTGTCGCCACCCAGGATATTCCCGAAGAATGGCTGAAGGCCGTCGCCGAAAAATTCCTCAGTCCCGAGGAGATGGAGAAGATCAAGGCGCTCGGCTCCTGGGACGAGATCATGGACACGTTGAAAAAGCGGCTGGAGGAGCAGCAGGGCCGGCATCAGGGCGGAAACAAGTGGATAGGCACCGGCGGCACATCCCCTTTCGGCAATGGCGGCTATAATCCTGAGGGCATCCGCATCGGCGGCCAGAGCAAGCACAAGCGCGCGATCAAGGTGTGGGAACAGCGCGAGTTCAGGAATCTCGACAGCACCAAGGAACTCGGCACGCGCAACATCAAGGTGGCGCTGCGCCGCCTGCGCCGTTTCGCGCGGGAGGGCGCGGCCGACGAACTGGATCTGGACGAGACGATCCGGGGCACCGCGCGACAGGGCTGGCTCGACATCCGCATGCGCCCGGAGCGGCACAATGCGGTCAAGCTGCTACTGTTTCTGGATGTCGGCGGATCGATGGACCCGTTCGTGACGCTGTGCGAGGAACTGTTCTCGGCCGCCACGGGCGAGTTCAAGAATCTGGAATTCTTCTACTTCCACAACTGCCTGTACGAGGGCGTCTGGAAGGACAATCGCCGCCGCTTCAGCGAGCGCACGCCCACCTGGGACATCCTCCACAAATATGGCCATGACTATAAGGTCGTGTTTGTGGGCGACGCCGCCATGTCCCCCTATGAAATCAGCCATCCCGGCGGGTCCGTGGAGCATTTCAACGAGGAATCCGGCGCGACATGGCTGCACCGTGTCGCGAACACCTATCCGGCGACCGTTTGGCTGAACCCCAGCACGCAGGAGCATTGGGGCTATAGCCAGTCCACCCGCCTGATCCGCGAATTGCTGAACGATCGCATGTATCCGCTCACCTTGGCCGGGCTCGAGGCGGCGATGAGAGAGCTTACGCGGAAACGGTGATTGGTGGATTGTGGACGGTCAGCTTAAAATCCTCCCTTGTAAGGGGAGGTGGCAGCACGAAGTGCTGACGGAGGGGTGTCACCCTATCGAGAGGGTGATACCCCTCCACCGGCTACGCCGGTCCCCCTCCCCTTACAGGGGAGGATTTTAAAGTGCTTTTCTAGTCGAACGACTTCTCCCTGCCCAATTGCAGGCGCGAATGGAGGTAGCAGGCAAGGTCTCGAAGGTGCTCGCCCCAGTGGACCTGATATAGGAACCGAAAATGCCAATGGGCGTCATCGGGTCCAAACCGATCAAATCGCCATAACACCTCTTTCAGGTCATTGGTGATGTCCATGATGTCGTCGATGGCATCACCGACCAAGGCTTCGCCCGGAACCTCTTTAGGATCGGCAGAGCCGTAATATCCTAAGGTTGGAAAGCGCGGGCTGATGTCTGCATGTGTTACACGACCTTCGGTCGTTGGATGGTCGTCGCTCTCATCGGGATCGCCATGAGGCGTGTCGTGATAGCTCAGCGCGAGTTCGTCCAATCGCCGGGAAAGCATCTCAATGCATGGCCTTTCGCAAGTCGTGACGAGGTCCACGAAGCGTTGAGCAGCGGTTATATTCGGCGGCAGCATACAAAGAGGCATGGCTGACTATGGTCCAGACTGTGTGGAAACGCGTTAAATATGCTATGATGCGGCGACAGTCTGGAGGGTCAAATGGGTCGCTTCATCACCGGTGCGGATCGTAGCCAAACGACACTTTTCCCGCCCTG
>JAHFPU010000008.1 GCA_023266635.1 Sphingobium sp. | reverse complement strand
GCCGGTCGCGCCATGCGACACCGCGTCGGCATTCACCAGCTTGGCGATCTCGATCTGGCGCTTGGCGATCAGCGGCCGGGCGATCGAGGTGCCGAGCAGGTACAGCCCCTCGTACAGCGCGTTCGAGCGCATCATCGGGAAGACGTAATCCTTGACGAACTCCTCGCGCAGGTCGTCGATGAAGATATGCTCGGGCTTCACGCCCATCAGTTCGGCCTTCTTGCGCGCCGGCTCCAGCTCCTCGCCCTGGCCGAGGTCAGCAGTGAAGGTCACCACCTCGCATTGATAGGTCTGCTGCAGCCATTTGAGGATAACGCTGGTGTCGAGGCCGCCGGAGAAGGCGAGGACGATGCGGTTGATCTTGTCGGACATGGGCAGGATTCCTGAACGCGCGGGTTACGGGCGCGCCGGTATCAGGCAGGGGGGCGAAGCGCAACATGGGGCGGGTGATTTGGGGGAATATCGCTGGATAAAGGGGATCACTCCTACATCCGTTCGCTTCGAGCGTAGTCGAGAAGCAGACACGAGACTTCTCGACTACGCTCGAAGCGAACGGAGGGGATGAACCGGCTCAGCGAAGCCGTTAGTATAGCCCCTCGATCCGCCCATCCGTGTCGATGTAAATTCCTTCAGCCGCCGGGACCTTTGGCAACCCCGGCATGGTCATGATCTCTCCGCAGATCGCCACGACGAAGCCAGCGCCCGCCGCCAGCCGCACTTCGCGCACCGGCACGACATGGCCGGTCGGCGCGCCGAGCAGGGACGGGTTGGTGGAGAAACTATACTGCGTCTTGGCCATGCAGACTGGCAGGTGTCCGAACCCGGCCTTCTCCCAGCTTTCCAGCTGCTTCAGCACGCTGGGTTCCGCGACGGCCGCCTCGGCGCGATAGATGCGGGTCGCGATCGTGTTCATCTTGGCGAACAGCGGCAGGTCATCGTCATAGAGCGGCGCGAACTGCGCGCCGCCCTTGTCCGCCAGATCGGCGACGGCGTGCGCCAGCCCTTCCGCACCCGCGCCGCCCTCCGCCCAGTGGCGGCAGACATGCGCGTCGCAGCCATGGGCGGCGGCGGCCTCGCTGATGACGGCGATCTCCGCGTCCGCATCCGTGTAGAAATGGTTGATCGCCACGACAGCGGGCACGCCATATTGGCGGACATTCTCGATATGGCGAACTAGGTTGACCGCGCCGCGCCGCACGGCCTCCACATCCTCATGGGCTAGGTCCGCCTTGGCGACGCCGCCATTCATCTTGAGCGCGCGGACGGTCGCGACGATGACCACGGCTTGCGGAGCAAGGCCCGCCTGCCGGCATTTGATGTCGAAGAATTTCTCCGCGCCCAGGTCCGCGCCGAAACCCGCCTCCGTCACCACATAATCGCCCAGCGCCAGCGCCGTCCGCGTCGCGATCACGCTGTTGCAGCCATGGGCGATGTTGGCGAACGGCCCGCCATGGATGAAGGCCGGGTTGCCCTCCAGCGTCTGGACGAGGTTGGGCTTGATCGCCTGCGCCAGCAGCACCGCCATCGCCCCGTCGGCCTTCAGGTCGCGCGCCGTCACCGGCTGTTTCGTGCGCGTATAGGCGACGACGATCCGGCCCAGCCGCGCCTCCAGGTCTTCCAGGTCGTTGGCGAGGCATAGGATCGCCATCACTTCCGACGCGACCGTGATGTCGAAGCCGCTTTCGCGCGGAAAGCCATTGGCCGCGCCGCCGATCGACTGGACGATGTCGCGCAGCGCGCGGTCGTTCATGTCCATCGCTCGCCGCCACACCACCCGGCGGACGTCGATGTCGAGCGCGTTGCCCCAATGGATATGGTTGTCGATCATCGCCGCGAGCAGATTGTGCGCGCTGGTAATCGCGTGGAAATCGCCGGTGAAGTGGAGGTTGATGTCCTCCATCGGCACCACCTGCGCATGGCCGCCGCCGGTCGCCCCGCCCTTGGTTCCGAAACAGGGGCCAAGCGATGGCTCGCGCAGCGCCAGCACAGTCTTGCGCCCGATGCGGTTCAGCGCGTCAGCCAGACCTACAGAGGTCGTCGTCTTGCCCTCGCCCGCAGGCGTAGGGTTGATCGCGGTGACGAGGATCAGCTTGCCGCGCGCCGCGCCGGGCTCGACCGCGATCTTCGCCTTGTAATGGCCATAGGGTTCGAGGGCATGGCCGCCGATGCCGATCTTCGCGGCCACCTCCCCGATCGGAAGCAGGGTAGCGGCGCGCGAAATCTCTATGTCGGTCTGCATGGGCGCTTCGTACCGGGTGGCGATGCGCCCTGACAAGTGGGGATCAGATCCAGCCCTGCAGGCTCGCGATCATCCACAGGCCAAGTCCCAGGAACAGCAACGCCGCGCCGACCTGCAGCGCCTTCATCGGCACCTTCTTCGCCAACGCGCCGCCGAACAGCACGGCGGGCACATTGGCGATCATCATGCCCAGCGTCGTGCCGGCCGTGACCGCATAGACATTCTGGAACCGCGCGCCCAGCGCGATCGTCGCCACCTGCGTCTTGTCGCCCATCTCGACCAGGAAGAAGGCGATGAGCGTCGTCACGAATACGCCGGCCTTGCTCGGCGCCTTCAACGGCTCATTCTCGTCGAACTTGTCGGGGATCAGCGTCCAGGCGGCCATGACGATGAAACTGATCGCGACGGCGTAGCGGAACCAGCCGCTCTGCAGCAGTCCGGCGGCTTCATGTCCGACCAGCGCGGCCAGGAAATGATTGACGATGGTCGCGACGAATATGCCGCCAATGATCGGCATCGGCTTCTTGAACCGGGTGGCGAGCAGCATGGCGAGAAGTTGCGTCTTGTCGCCCATTTCGGCGAGCGCGACGAGCGCGGTGGAGGTCAGCAAGGCTTCCATGGGATATGTTCCTGGGCCGGGCTGGTTGAAAGACGCAATGCCACCGCGCTCCCCGCCCGGCCGGACAAGGGGTCGCGATGCCATTGGTCTCGCCCGAAGCGGCTTCCCGCTTCCCATACGCCATGACCTCTCGGCCAAATATGTTGACGCATGGCCCGCCCGATGCCGGACGGCTGGCTACTCCCCAGATGACGGGCTATTCTCTAGGCGAGTCTTTTTGTTGGGGCAAGACCATCGCTGACCGCTTCAGTCGATCAGTATAGGCTATTTAATCAATTTTCTGACGGAACGGGGGGCGCGTAGGACGGTTCGGACTGCTTCAGGAGGAACATCATGGCCGATAAACCCACATTGACCACCAGCGCCGGCGCGCCCGTCGCTGACAACCAGAACTCGCTCAGCGCGGGGCCGCGCGGGCCGCTGCTGCTCCAGGATTATCAGCTGCTCGAAAAGCTGGCCCACCAGAATCGCGAGCGCATTCCGGAGCGCGTTGTCCACGCCAAGGGCTGGGGCGCATATGGCACGCTGAAGATCACCGGCGACATCAGCCAATATACCAAGGCGAAGGTGCTGCAACCCGGCGCGGAAACGCCGATGATCCTGCGCTTCTCCACCGTCGCGGGCGAAGCCGGCGCGGCGGACGCCGAGCGCGACGTGCGCGGCTTCGCGATGAAATTCTACACGCCGGAGGGCAACTGGGACCTGGTCGGCAACAACACGCCGGTCTTCTTCGTGCGCGATCCGCTGAAATTCCCCGACTTCATTCACACGCAGAAGCGCCACCCCCGCACCAACCTGCGCTCGCCGACCGCGATGTGGGATTTCTGGTCGCTCTCGCCGGAATCGCTGCACCAGGTGACGATCCTGATGTCCGATCGCGGCCTGCCCACCAGCGTTCGCCACATCAACGGCTATGGCAGCCACACCTTCAGCTTCATCAATGAGGCGAACGAGCGGTTCTGGGTGAAATTCCACTTCAAGACCATGCAGGGTCATGAGCATTGGACCAACGAGCAGGCGGCGCAGGTCGTGGGCCGCACCCGCGAATCCACGCAGGAGGACTTGTTCGAGGCGATCGAGACCGGCAATTTCCCCAAGTGGAAGGTGCAGGTGCAGATCATGCCCGAACTGGACGCCGACAAGACCAGCTACAACCCGTTCGACCTCACCAAGGTGTGGCCGCACAGCGAATATCCGCCGATCGACATCGGCGTGATGGAATTGAACCGCAATCCGGACAATTATTTCGCGGAGATCGAGCAGCTGGCAATGTCGCCGTCCAACATCGTGCCGGGCATCGGCTTCTCGCCCGACAAGATGCTGCAGGCGCGCATCTTCAGCTATGCCGACGCGCACCGCCATCGCATCGGCACCCATTATGAGGCGCTGCCTGTCAATGCGCCGAAGGTCGCTGTCCATAACTACCACAAGGACGGGGCGATGCGCTTCACGCCCAACAACCCGAACCCGGCCGCCTATTATGAGCCGAACAGCTTCTCCGGCCCGGTGGAGGACAAGCGCCTGCTCGAACCGCCGCTGAAAATCTCGGGCGACGCCGACCGGTATAATCATCGCGAGGGCAATGACGATTTCGGCCAGCCGCGCGCCCTATTCAACCTGTTCGACGATGCGCAGAAGGGGCGGCTGTTCGCGAATATCGCGGCGGCCATGGGTGACATCCCGGACGAGATAGAGGAACGCCAGTGCAAGCTCTTCGATCAGGTCCACCCTGACTATGGCGCAGGCGTTCGGAAAGCGCGGGCGACGATCAAGGATCGCAATCCGTCCATCTCCGCACCGACCGACCAGACGCTGGCCGACGCATCGGCCTGACATGGTCCAGGGCTTTGCAGGGGAGGAAGGTTAACCCCCTGCAAAGCCTACGACGAATGTCTAATTGCAGGACTCGGGCCGAAGACGGTAGTTAATGGCCATCCTTCCTCGGGTCGCAGCCGGTGAAGGTCTTCGCTGCCGGGGCCGGGGGGTTTGGCGGCAGCGGATGGCCAACGACTTGGCCTTCTATTGTGTGTGTGGCGCGCTTCCTCAAGCGCATGCCTCTTCCGCCGGTGCTCCCTATGGGACACCGGCGGTTTTTTTACCCCAGCATCGCCGCGACAGCCTGCGCACTCATGCCGGCGACGGCGACCAGCCTTTCCTCCGTCCAGCCTTCCCGCGCGCCCGCCGACAGGCCGGACATTGCGCTCACCACATAATCGCCGACCAGATCCGCAACCTCCGGATGCGTCTTGGCGACGAACGCGCCCACCCGGCTGCGGCTTGCCGCCTTGAGTGCCTGCGCTTTCGCCGCGCTCTGGGGGTCGCCGCTCGCTCGCGCCGACTCCAGCACCAGACAACCAGTGGCGCGCGGATCGGCGGCATAGACCCGCGCCGCAGTTTCCAGCAGGTCCGTCAGCGTCTCCACGGGAGCCCGGCCCGGCGCGAGCAGCCGATCCATGGGAAGCGCGCAAGCGGCGTAGCGATCAAGCACCTTTTCAAACAATTCCGCTTTGCTGCCAAAGGCTGCGTAGAAACTGGGGGGATTGATGCCCAGCGCCTCGGTGATCGCGGCGACCCCGACCGCGTCATAGCCGCGCTCATGGAAAAGCCGCTGCGCCACGCCAAGCGCGTCATCCATATCGAAGGCGCGGGGCCTGCCACGCCCTCTCGAATTTATTTTAGCGTTCACTACAATAATCCTTGACGATCTCTGCTGGAGCATTATGTAGCAATCATTACAGATTTTAGCAAGGAGACTTCCCATGACCGACATCTTCAAGAACCAAAAAGCCTTCGTCCTTGGCGGCAGCCGCGGCATTGGCGCCGCCGTCGTCCGCCGTCTTTCAAGGGACGGAGCGGACGTCACCTTCACCTATGCGGGGTCGAAGGACGCCGCGGAGGCGCTGGCCGCCGATACCGGCGCAACCGCCTTCCAATCCGACGCCGCGATCCGCGATGAGGTCACTGGCGTCGTGAAGGCGCAGGGGCCGATCAACATTCTTGTCGTCAATGCGGGCGCGCTCGTTCTGGGCAATCCGCTGGAGCTGGACGCCGACGCCGTCGACCGGATGATCGACATCAATGTCCGCGCGCCCTATCACGCCGCCGTCGAAGCCGCCCGGCAGATGCCCGACGGCGGCCGCATCATCGTGATCGGATCGGTGAATGGCGATCGCATGCCGTTTGAAGGCGGCGCGGCCTATGCGCTCACCAAGTCGGCGCTGCAGGGCATGGCCCGCGGCCTGGCCCGCGATTTCGGCGCACGCGGCATCACCGTTAACATCGTGCAGCCCGGCCCGACCAACACCGACATGAACCCGCATGACGGCCCAATGAGCGAGTTCATGCACAGCTTCATGGCGATCAAGCGCCACGGCACGCCAGACGAGGTCGCGGGAATGGTCGCCTATCTGGCAGGACCGGAAGCGCGAATCGTCACCGGCGCGATGCACACGATCGACGGCGGGTTTGGGGCGTAAGCGATCTTCTGAGGCTACCGCGTGCTCCTGCGAAAGCAGGAGCCCAGGCCCACGCTCCGAACTGGGCTCCTGCTTCCGCAGGAGTACATCGCATTTCCAGCCGACCGGCACCGGCTCCTCCGAATCCCTATGGTTAATCTCCCCATCTCCTGTATCCTGTAACAGGGTCGAAACGATGCTGTCAGACGCTGCCGGTTGAGGCGGCGCGACCGCCTTTCCGGCAGGGCCGCTTCATGGCCCCGCCCGTTCGTGGGAGAACAGGGATGACACGCAAGACCGTTTCGGCAACCGTCATGGTCGCGCTTTGCGCCACCGCCATCACGCCTTTGGCTGCACAGACCAGGCCCGCGCCGGTCGAACGGCCCCAAATCCTTCCGGTTCCCGGCGGCGGTCCAGCGGTTCAGCCGCCACGGCCAACCTATCCCGGCGGTCCGGCGATCCAGCCACCCAAACCAACTTATCCGGGCGGTCCGGCAATACAGCCGCCAAGGCCCACCTATCCACAAAAACCCAAGCCGCCACGGCCCGGAAACGGGAATGGCAATGACTATGGCCGCACGATCCGATGCGAATCGGTGAAGCACAAGACCGAACGCTGTTCCGTCCGTACGGAAAATCGCGTGCAGCTCGTCCGTCGGCTTGGCGGGTCCTGCGTCCAGAACCGGACATGGGGGTTCACCTCTAACACCATCTGGGTGTCGAACGGCTGCAGCGCCGAATTCGCCTATGGCCGCTGGGCGGGCGATGGCGGCCAATATCCGGGCAATCCTTATCCGGGCAATCCCTACCCCCAGCCTTATCCGGAAAAGGAGAAGGACAAGGGTCCAAGCACTGGCGCAGTGATCGCCGGGGTCGCGGTTGCGGGCGGGCTGATCGCCCTGCTCGCCAGCAACGCGAACAAGAAGAAGAAGGAAAAGGAAGCCGCCGAGGCCGCCAATACCCCCGCGCCGACGCCTGAGCCGGAAGCGCCCGCCACCTTCCCGCCCGGTCCTCCCGCAGCGCTGGTCGCCGACCTGTCGCCGCTGCCCACCGCGGCCCGACCCTCGGTCCAGACATGCCTCTACGAAGCCGCGCGGCAGATCGGCGCGACCGGCGGCACCCGCCTCAGCTATGACAAGCTGACCTCGCTGGAGCAGGGCAATGGCGGCTGGCGCTTCGGCGCGTCGCTCACCGCAACCTATCCGGATGGCGATCGGGTCCTACCCCTCTATTGCCGCGCGACGCCGACGAAGGTGATCCAGTTGGACTTTGCCAGCGGGGGGTGAGGGTAAGCCAGCGCCTCCTTCCGTTCGGGCTGAGCTTGTCGAAGCCATGTCCTTTCTTTTGAAGAAAAGGACAGCCCTTCGACAGGCTCAGGGCGAACGGATGTTGGTAGTCTGCTAACCCAACCCCACCAGCGGCACGATATCCACAGGGCGTCCATTGCGCCGCAGCTCTATCGTCACCGTCGGCCTTGGCGCGCCGGCGGTGCCGATGGGATCGCCCTGACCAACGCCCGCGCCGACATTGACGGACAGATGGTTGAGGCCGGTGATCAGCGTCGTCCACCCCTGCCCATGATCGATGATCACGATCTGGCCATAGCCGCGATAAGGTCCGGCATAGGCAACGCGCCCGGCCGTGGGTGCCACGACCTGCGCGCCCGGCTGGGTGGCGAGCGTCAGCCCCCGCGCCCGCACACCGCTTTCGGACAGTTCGCCCATGCCGGTGACGAGGGTCCCGACGACCGGCAGCCGGTAAGGCGGCAGACCCGTGTTGGACGTCACCTTTTCCAACACCGGCATACCCGTCGAATTCGGCCGTTGCGGGCGCGGCACAGGCCCCGGAAGAGCGCTAAGTTCGCTGCGAACATCGCTCGCGACCGCCAGCTGGTCCATAAGGTCAACAATGTCGCGCGCCTGCTCGCCCAGCGCCACGGCGCGGTCAGACTCCAGCCCGGCATTGGCCTCATAGTCGCGCGAGGCGAGCCGCTTGGCTGTTTCCATGCGGCGCAGTTCCTGCTGACGGGAGGCGAGTTGCGACCGACTGTCGCGCAAGGATGCGGCGGCCTGCTCGGCGGCGATGCGCAACTGGCGGCTACGGCCGAGTTCGGCGCGCAGGCCCGCGGTGCGCTGCTGAATGACAGGCATGACCGTGCCCAGCACGGCGCGCATGTGCACGGCGTCGGAAATCGACCCGGGCTGGACGAGGGCAAGCGCGGTCGGACGGCGCGCCAATATCTGCAGCGCGGCAGTCAGGCGGACGATCGGCTGCTGCTTTTCAGCGAGGCGGGCATTTTGCGCGCGCTGCACCCGTGCAACGATGGCGATGCGCGCCTGCGCCGCCTGAATATCCGCCTCTGATTCCTGGATGCGCGCGGCAAGCGCAGCGGCCCAGCGGCGGGCCTTCTCCGCATCTTGCGTTGCGCGCTGCGCCTGGGCTTGCAGACGTCCGGACCGGTCCTTGGCCTCCGCCGCCTGCCGCCGCGCGGCCAGCAGCGCCTGCTTCTCCTGCGCCAGGCTGGTGGGGGCTGTACCGGGCAGGACAACATCCTGCGCGAGCGCGGCTGCGCCGATCGCCGAAGCGGCCAGTGCGGCAATGATCATCCCCCGTCTCACCGGGCTATCCTTCGCGATGATAGGGATGGTTTGCAAGGATGGAGGTGGCGCGCCACAATTGTTCGGCCAGCATCGCCCGCGCCATCATATGGGGCCAGGTCATCGCGCCAAAGGCGATCAGCAGGTCGGCATTGCTCCGCTCCGCCTCGTCGAACCCGTCGGCCGCGCCGATCAGGAAGCGGCACTCGCGCGTGCCGCCGTCGCGCCAGCCCTCGATCCGGCGGGCGAAGTCCATCGAGCTAAGCTGCTTTCCCTTCTCATCCAGCATCACAGTGACCGTGCCGGGCGATACGGGCGGGAGCTTTCCGCCGTGATCGGGCAGTTCGGTGACCCTATGCGGCAGAGTGACGCGCTTGAGATAGCGGTCGACCAGATCAGTTTCCGGCGACCGCCCGATCTTTCCGCGCGCGATGATGTGCAGGAGCAAACAGGCCTCCTCTCGCCCAGCCGTTCGTGCTGAATAGAGACTGAGCTTGTCGAAGGCTCGTATCGAAGCATCCTCGCAACGGTCCTTCGATACGCCATTTCGACTTCGCTCAATGGCTACTCAGGACGAACGGAATGCGGAATTGCTTTACGCCGTGCCAGCCACTGGCATGTCCACGAAGCCCCACATCCGTTCCAGATTGTAGAAGCTGCGCACTTCCGGCCGGAACAGGTGGACGACCACGTCGCCCGCGTCGATCAGCACCCAGTCGGCGACCGGCAGGCCCTCGATCCGGGCGTTGCGGCCGGTCTGTTCCTTGATGCGCTGGGCAAGCTTCTGCGCCATGGACGCCACCTGGCGGGACGAACGCCCGCTGGCGATGACCATATGGTCCGCGATGCTGCTCTTGCCTTCAAGGGGGATGGTGATGGTTTCCTGCGCCTGGTCGTCGTCGAGCGACTGCATGACAAGGGCGTGCAGGGCGGCCACGGATTCGGCGTCTTGCGCCGTATCGTTGGCGGGTTGAGGTCTGGGCAATGCTACTCCTTTAGGTGATCAGGCGACGCGTCAGCGGGTCGCGCACTTGCTGCGCTTCATATTCGCGATGCCAGAGGGGGTCGACCTGCCGGAGCAGGGTCGCCGATCGTGGATCAGGGCGAAAGCGCAACAGCACGAGCGCCGGCGGTCTCCATTCCGTCCAGTCACTGCTCTGGCGCGCGGGCCGGACGAAGCGCCGCAGCCATGCCATGGAGACTGACCCCATAGCCATGCCATCATAGCCCGGCCGGGCGACTACGGCAATGGGCATCGTCCGCGCGATGCCGCGCCAGTCTTTCCACCGGTCGAACTGCGCCAGATTGTCCGCGCCCATGATCCAGACAAAGCGATTGCGCGGGTAGCTGCGGACGAGCGCGCGCAGCGTGTCCACCGTGTAACGCGTGCCCAGGTCCCGCTCGATCGCGGTGGGGCGGATCGGCGCGCGCCGAGCCTGCCGCAATGCGCCGGCGAGTCGGGCGGACAGCGCCGCCATGCCTTTCGCGGGTTTCAGCGGGTTACCCGGAGACACCAGCCACCACACCTCATCGAGCCCCATGGCCTGCGCCACGAACAGCGAAATCGCCCGATGGCCGCCATGCGCCGGATTGAAGGAGCCGCCAAGAAGTCCGATGCGCCGCATGCTTACGGCTTTGGCAGCATATGCCCCGTGCGGCAATCCGCGTCCGATTCCCGTTGCGCCTTGCGATCGGGCGGGCATATTAGGCGCATAATACAGCTTTTAGGGAGTTCCCCCACATGCCCTTCTCCTTCCGCGGGCCGATCGCCGCGACCCTGCTCGCCGGCACGTCCTTTTCCGCCCAGGCCGCCACGACGCCGATCGACACGGAAACCAACAGCTTCCTCTCGACCCTGCCCATCACCGGCATGACGGCGGAGACCATCGCCAAACGCTGTGACGAAACGCTCGCGCTCGCCGCCAAGGCGAAGGCGGCGCTGGAATCGCGCAAGGGCAAGGCGTCGATCGATACCGACTTTGCGGCCTATGACACGCTGTCGCTGATCCTGGGCGACGGCAGCAGCGAAATGTACCTGATTTCGGAGACCAGCCCGGTCAAGGAAGTGCGCGCGGCCGCAGAAGCCTGCCTGCCCAAGCTGTCCGACGCCGCGACCGGCGTAAACCTGTCGCGTCCCATCTATGACCGGCTCGCGGCGATCCCGACCGCGAAACTGGACGCCAAGACCGGCTTCACGCTCAAGAAGATGCTGACAAACTACAAACTGGCGGGCGTCGACAAGGACGATGCGACGCGGGCGAAGGTGACGCAGCTGCAGAAGGAGATCACCGAAACCGGCCTGCTGTTCGCCAAGAATATCCGCGACGACAAGGGCGACATTCCTTTGAAGCCGGCCGAACTGGCCAGCCTGCCGCAGGATTTCCTGGACAGCCACAAGCCCGGCGCGGATGGCCTCATTCATCTGACCTTCGATTATCCCGATATTTTCCCGGTGCTGGACTTCGCCAGCGTGCGGGAGACGCGGCGCAAGGTGACGACCGCCTTCGCCAATCGCGGCTATCCCGCGAACGAGGTGGTCCTGAAAACCCTGCTTCAGAAGCGCTACGAACTGGCGCAGACGCTCGGTTATCCCGACTATGCGACGCTGGCGACCGCCGACAAGATGATCGGCAATCCGCAGCGCGCAGAACAGTTTATCGAGGACGTGAACGTCGCGGCCAAGCCGGGCGCGGCGGCCGATTATGCCGAACTGCTTGCCTTCGCCAAGACCGTCGATCCGACGATCACGAAGCTGGAGCGGTACGACAACAGCTATATGAGCAACCTGCTCCGCAAGAAGAAATATGCGGTGGATGCGGCGGAAGTTCGCGAATATTTCACCTTCGACAAGGCCCGCTCAGGCATCTTCAAGCTGGTCGGCGACCTGTTCGGCGCGGATATCCGTCCCTGGAACACGCCGGTGTGGGACAAGAGCGTCACCGCATGGGAATTGTATGACGGCGACAAGCTGATCGGCCGCTTCTACCTTGATATGCACCCGCGCGCGGGCAAATACAGCCACGCCGCGCAGTTCCCGATCCGCACCGGCATCGAGGGACGCCAGATTCCGGTCGGCGCGCTGATCTGCAACTTCCCCGCGACCGGGCCGATGGATCATGACGATGTCACGACCTTCCTCCACGAGTTCGGCCACCTGATCCACGCCATGTATTCGGGTCACACCAAATATGGCGTGCAATCGATGGGCAATCTGCAATGGGACTTCATCGAGGCCCCCTCGCAGCTTCTGGAGGAATGGACCTGGGATTATGACACGCTGAAAGGCTTCGCCTCCAATGCGAAGGGCGAGCCGATCCCCGAGGATCTAGTCAAGAAGATGAACGCCGGCCGCCGTTTCGGCGAGCCCACGATGTGGAAGGGGCAGCTTGCCTATTCGGCGGTGTCGATGAACTTCTACAACCGCAAGCCGGACTTCGACCTGTCGTCCATGTACGACCAGCAGATCGCCCGTTATTCGATGTTCTCACCGATGGCTGGCACGCATGCCTATGCATCGTTCGGCCATCTGGATGGCTATTCGGCGATCTATTACACCTATGTCTGGTCGAAGGCGATCGCGCTGGACCTGTTCACGAAGTTCAAGGTGGCGGGCATCCGCGACAAGGCGACGGCGATGCAATATCGCAAGCAGGTGCTTGAGCCGGGCGGGTCGGAGGACGCCAATGTCCTGATCCAGGATTTCCTGGGCCGGCCGCTGAGCCTCGAAGCGTTCAAGGATGAACTGGCCGGGAAGTAAAAATAATCCTCCCCGTTCCGGGGAGGGGGACCGCCGCGAAGCGGTGGTGGAGGGGGCTCTCCCCAGGCGATGCGCCAGAGGCCCGCCCCCTCCGTCAGTCCTTCGGACTGCCACCTCCCCGTTTCGGGGAGGATTTGATCTTAGGCTACCGTCGCCTTGACGATCTTGCCCGGCGTGCGGGGCGGTTCGCCCTTCGGCAGCGCGTCGACATTTTCCATGCCTTCGGTCACTTCACCCCAGACGGTATATTGATTGTCGAGGAAGGTCGCATCGTCGAAGCAGATGAAGAACTGGCTGTTCGCGCTATTCGGGTTGGACGAACGCGCCATCGAGCAGACGCCGCGCACATGCGGCTCGCGGCTGAACTCCGCCTTGATGTCGGGCAGCTTGGAGCCGCCCATGCCGGTGCCGGTCGGGTCGCCGCCCTGCGCCATGAAGCCGGGGATGACGCGGTGGAAAACAACGCCGTCATAGAAGCCTTCCTTGGCGAGCGTGGTGATCCGCTCGACATGGCCGGGCGCGAGATCCGGGCGCAGCTTGATGACCACGTCACCGGTATCCAGGGTAAGGGTCAGCGTTTCGTCGGCCATGAAAAATCCTCTTCTTCTAGGGAAATCGAATTGCGGCCCCATATAGGGACTTGAGGCAGGGATGAAACCCCCACGGATGGCATTGCTTTTGATTTGTGCATGCGCAAAAGGGGTCCCATGACGGACGAAACGGACAACGACGGAGGCGGCGATGAACGAAGTTGGCGCACCCGACTCGCTGACCGACGTGGAGGACCGCGACACCGCTGAAACAGCGGTGGAGACGGCAGCCCCCGACTCGTTGCATGACGAGGACGACCGGCTGAAGCCCGAATTCGTCAGCGCCGTTCTCGACGCCGTCGAGGACGGCAATAAGGAGAAGGCGCGCGACCTCGTCTCGCCGCTTCACCCGGCCGACATCGCCGATCTTCTTGAGCTTACTCCATCCGAATGGCGCGGCGAAGTCGCGGCGGCGCTGGGTGACCTGGTCGGCGCGGAAGTGCTGTCCGAACTGAACGACTATGTCCGCGACGACCTGATCGATTCGCTGGCGCCGGAGCAGATCGCCGAATTTGCCGGCGAGCTGGATACCGACGACGCCGTCGCGATCATCGAGGACATGGACAGCGAGGACCAGCAGGCGGTGCTGGACGCGCTGGACCCCGAGGATCGCGCCGCGATCGAAAGCGCGCTGTCCTTCCCCGAGGAATCCGCCGGCCGATTGATGCAACGCGACCTGATCGCGGTGCCCGAACATATGTCTGTCGGTCAGGTCATCGATTATCTGCGCGACAATAGCGACCTCACCAGCGACTTCTGGGAAATCTTCGTCGTCGATGAAGCGCACAAGCCCATCGGTACCTGCCAGCTTTCCTGGATACTGACCTGCCCGCGCGGCATCGCGATCGCCGACCTGATGAAGCGGGAACAGACCCTGATCCCGGTCGACATGGATCAGGAGGAGGTGGCGCTCCGCTTTCAGAAATATGCGCTGATTTCCGCCGCCGTCGTCGATGGCAGCGGCCGGCTGGTCGGCATGATCACCGTCGATGACATCTTGCACATCGTGCAGGAGGAAGCAGGCGAGGACGTGCTGCGCCTTTCCGGTGCGGGCGACGGCGATATCAACCAGCCGATCCTGCTGACCGTGCGTACGCGCCTATCATGGCTGATCGTGAATCTGGGCACGGCAATCTTTGCAGCGTCTGTCGTCGGCCTGTTTCAGGGCACGATCGCCAAATATGTCGTGCTGGCGGTGCTGATGCCGATCGTGTCGGGCATGGGCGGCAATGCCGGAACGCAGACCATGGCCGTGGCCGTGCGCGCACTCGCCACCAATCAGCTGACCAGTTCCAACACCCGCCGCAACATATTGCGCGAGTTCCGCATCGCCATGGCCAACGGGCTGGTGCTTGGTGTTCTGATCGGCGTTGCCGTCGGCCTGATCTATCAGAATCCCGATCTTGGCCTGGTCATCGCCATGGCCATGCTGATCAACAATCTGGTCGCGGGCCTTGGCGGCATATTGGTGCCGCTGACGTTGGAGAAGGCAGGTGTCGATCCGGCGGTGTCTTCGGCGGTGTTCGTGACGACACTGACCGACGTGATGGGTTTCTTCTCCTTCCTCGGCCTCGCCACCCTCTGGGGGCTTTGACCCTCCATGTCCGCCTGATCCATGCCGCTCAGCATCACCAAAATCGCCTTTCGCAGCGAAAGCGCGGATACCCTGCGCGCTTGGCTCGAATCCCAGGCTGATCGGGGCGAGGCGCTGATGACAACGCGTTACCTGCCCAAGCGGGTGGAGGAGATGGCGGGCGGATCGCTCTACTGGATCCTTGGCCACACGATCATCGGCCGCAGCCCGATCATCGGTTTCCGGGAAGCGCCGGAGGGGCGGCATTATATCCGGCTGGAACCCCGGCTGATCCCCGTGCATGCGCGACCCAAGCGCGCGCATCAGGGCTGGCGCTATCTGGAGGAGAAGGATGCGCCCGCCGATCTGGGTGGGGACGCGGAGGGTGCGGAGGTCATGCCAGCGGCTTTGCTGGGGGAGTTGTCGAAGCTGGGTTTGGTGTAGCCGTTTTTCAGAGGAAGCTCCGTTCGTCCCGATCGAAGTCGAGGGACCAAGAGCAGTGCCAGCGTGCCTCGACTGCGCTCGACACGAACGAAGGTAGTAATCACCGCTAACCCAGCATCGCCCCGAATGCGGGCGTCATCCATTCCTTCGGGCCGCTAACCTCCCGCGTGACCATCAAAACCGCCAACCCTTCGTCCGCCGCCAGTTTCATGCCCGCTTCCCGCCCAAGCACTGTGAGCGCTGTGGCCCATGCGTCCGCGATCATCGCGCTTTCATGCAAGACCGACACCGACGCCACACCATTATCGACCGGCGCCCCCGTGCGCGGATCGATGCTGTGGGCGAAACGCCTCCCGTCTTCCTCGAAATAGCGGCGGTAGTCCCCGGACGTAGCAACCGACAGTCCGCACAGCGCTACGTGGACAGGCGGCAGGGACATGCCCGGCGGCGCTTCCAGATCGACCCACCAGGGTTGCCCGTCCGGCTTGACGCCGACGCCCCGCAACTCTCCCCCGATCTCGACGAGGAAATGCCGCAGGCCTATGCCCGACAGCCTGGCCGCCACAGCATCGACGGCAAACCCCTTGGCGATCCCGGAAAAATCGAGGGCCACCAGGGCGAGCCTGCGCGCCCTGGTGCTCTCGATCTCTATCGCGCGCCAATTCTGCACCGATCCGGACTCGTACAAGTGGGCGGGCGCGCGCGTCGCTGACGGGCCGAACCCCCACGCCTCGACCGCATCCCCCACCGCTGGATCGAAAGTGCCCCCGCTTCGCTCCGCGATATGCAGTCCAGCGCGCAGCACCGTCAGAAAATCATCCGGAAAATTCTGCCAGTCCCCCGGCGTCGACCGGTTGAACCGGCTGATGTCGGAGTCCGGCTCCCAATTGCTCATCTGCGCGATGACGCCGGCCAGCACCGCATCGATGCCGGCCTCCACGCCATCCGGCAGCCCGCCGGATGGGGCGGCGATCAGCGCCGACCAACTCGTACCCATCGTCGGGCCGCCCAGTGAGACGACCTGTCCCGTCCGGACGCGCCCTTCGAAGGCATCGGCGGTCAGCGCCGCCGGAATGGCGACGCGCGCGTTCAGGCGCCCAGCACCTCCAGCGTCGCGACATAGTTGTCGATACGCGCAGGCCGGGGCGGCGGGGGACCCTTTGGCGCGCCTTCGGCGGCGGGTGCCGGACGCGGCGGCGCGGTCGTCACATTGAGCCAGTACATGCCCGAATCCGGCAGGGTGAAGGTCACCTTGCCGTCAGCGCCGGTCTTGGCCGAAATCTCCTTCAGCGCACCACTATACCGCACACCGCCGGCGATCACTGCAACCGGCAGGTTCGCTACAGGCTTGCCGTCGAGCAGGAACTGGAATGTCGCCGCTTCCCCGGAAACTAGGTCATTCGGATGGGTGATGGGCACCATCTCCAGACCCTTGCCGGTCGGCTTGAACACGGTATCCGTCGGCACCCCTGCGGTCAGGAAGGTTTCAACGCGCCCATTCATCTCGCTCGTTTTTACATCCGTCGCGCCGGCCGGAATGGCCTGAGCTAGCGTTTCGGCGGTCACACCACGCGGCAGACGCTTTTCCTCGCCGTTCAGCACATAGCTGCCGAACACTGCGTTGGTCAGCACCGCAACCTTGTAGGTACCCTTCTGCGTCAGGTGCACGTCGAAGGTGGTGCGCAGGCGGCCCTTCGCCTTGTTCTCTACCTCAGCCTGCGTGCCGTCGGGCGCGAAGAGCACTGGCTCAAAAGGTTGCGCGGGATGATCGAAATAGAAGAGATCGCTGGAAATCGCGAAATCCACGGTCGCCCATTCGTCGCCATTGCCGGCGAACATGGTCTCTGACGGCAGCATCCACATGCGCGCGGCAGAGGCCAGTGTCGGAATGGCAAGGGTTGCAGCGGCTGCTGCGACAAGCAAGGAGGTACGAATCTTGTTCATGGCCTGGTCTCCGCGCTCAGGGTTTTACGGTCAGGGCGACAGCGCCCAGTTCCGACGTGCCGGCAGCCTTCGCGCTGCCCTTGCCGCCGAACACGGTCACAGGCAGGCGAACGGTTTCGCGTCCTCCGGACTCGCGCGCCGCCTCAACCACCAGCGTGTAGGCGCCGTTGCCGAGCTTGCCCGCCGGAAGGGCAAGCTTGTGCGTGCCGGGCGCGCGGGTAGCGCCGCTGATCCCGTCCGCCGGGAACTGTAGCGTCCGGCCGGACGCCCGCCACCACAGGCGGATGTCACGCAGCCATTTCGTGCCGCCATTCTTCGGCTTGTCGATGTCATACCAGACCGAGAGGGTGCGGGGCGCAGCACCTTCCTTTTCCAACCAGATGGCGACGTAGGGCGAATGATATTCCGCCACCGACATGCGCGGGATGGTGACCGTCAGGTCCAGCGTCTCCGCAAGCGCGGGCGAAGCGGCCCCAGCGCTAACGGCGGCTACGCCGGTCAGGATCAGGCTATGGCGTATCTGCATGAATGCGTTCCCGTCAGTGGATGAAGATGATGGCGATGACCGCCGGAATGATGAGGCCGAAGGCGACCAGCGGCCATGTGCTGCGCCGCTTGGCCGAATGGAGCCAGAGCAGGACCAGCCCTGTGAGCGCGAAGACAAAGCAGGCGACGGCAAACACGTCGATGAACCATTTCCAGGCATTGCCCGCGTTGCGGCCCTTGTGCAGGTCGTTGAGGTAGGAGATCCAGCCGCGGTCGGTCGCCTCGCTGGACACTGCGCCGGTTTCCCGATCGATCGAGACCCAACCGTCCCCGCCTGGTCGGGGCAACGCCAGATAGACTTCGCTGGCGGACCATTCCGCCTCGCCAGTAGCAGTGCGTCCCGCAAAGGCGCCGACCCACTTGGCAACCGCGACAGGCAGCGGCTTCTTCACATCGGGCTTATCATCGGCGGCGACCTGCTTGAGCAAATCAGCAGGCAGTTTGTTGGCCGACTCGACCACCTTCGGCTCGCCTTCGATATCCGCGGCATGATTGAGGGTTATGCCGGTGAACGCAAAGGCCAGCAGGCCGATCAGGCTGATCGCCGAACTGATCCAGTGCCAGGTGTGCAGTTGCTTGAGCCAGAACGACTTGCGGGCTTTCTTCGCTTTGGCATCTGGCTTGCCCAACGGTTTGGCGACGACAGTGGACATGAAAGAGGCGCGAATCCTGCGGAAAGATAGCAGAGCCACTAACGAGAACGATTCGCAATTGCAAACGGCTTTGAACGAATGCCGTGCATTTTGCATGCTTGGCTCTTTCTTTTACTCTGGCTGCAATTTGGCGCGTTTCGGGACGCGCCTGCTATATGCACCGGTTGTTATCGCGTAGATTCCTGATACGCTGAAGAAAATATAAGAATTTATGCTTTGGAGAGTGTTATGGGTTGCATTTCTACGGTCGATCTTCAGACCAAGATGGACATTCAGGAGTTGCTGAGCCGCTTCTGCCATTTTCTTGACCACAACAACGCGACCGAATGGGCGCGATTGTTTACGGCGGACTGCCGCCTGGATTGCGGATCCATGGGTCGTTTTGACGGCCGCGCTGCGATTTCCGCCATTCCTGCGCTGGTGCAGGCAAAAGGCTCCGGCACGCTACGCCATCATCTGTCGAACGTAATGCTGGACCGCACCGGCAATGCGCGCGAGTTGGAAATGCATGCCTATTGCCTGGTCACGGACTGGAGCCGGCAGGGAGCGATGGTGGCTTGCTTCGATTTTCACGCCCGGTTGCAGAACCGCTGCCACTGGCAGGTCGCCGAACTGTCGATGAACCCAGTCGGCGCATGCGACGGCGGCCATGTCGATATGGCTCTCACCGACAAGATCGCGCCCGGGATGATGCTGAACTAAAGACCGGACGCAGAAGTCGGTTTAGAATTCCACCTCAAGTTCCGCCATTTCTTCTGGCTCGGCACGGGCGGCATTCAGCCATTCCGCCATCGGCGCCCACTCCGTGATCGTCTGGCAATACAGCGCGCTTTGCGGAGAGCAAGGCACGGCATAGCTCAGGAACCGCTGTGTCACCGGTGCAAACATGGCGTCGGCGATGGTGGCCCTGTCGCCGAACAGGAACGGCCCCTTGTAAGTCGCCAGGCACTCCTGCCAGATCGCCTCGATCCGGTCGATGTCCGGCTTTGCGCCCGAAAAGATCGGGAAGGTTTCGTGTCGCACCTTCAGGTTCATCGGTAATGCCGAGCGCAGATTGGTGAAGCCGGAATGGATCTCGCCTGAAATCGCGCGGCAATGCGCCCGGGCGATCCGGTCCGCTGGATACATGCCCGCTTCCGGATAAAGTTCGTTGAGATATTCGGCGATCGCCAGCGTATCCCACACGCTCGCGCCCTCATGCGTTAGGCGCGGCACCAGCACGGAAGGCGACAGCAGCAGCAACTCGGCCCGATTGTTCGCATCATTCTCGACGACGCGTTCGACGATATCGAGCCCTGCCAATTTGCATAGTAGCCAGCCACGCAACGACCATGCGGAATAGGTCTTGCTTGAAAGGGTGAGTTCGGCCCGTGCCATTATTCCCTCTTTTCCGTTGCATTGCCCAATGATGCAGCGCAGCATGAATGCACGGAATTGGGGACGAAGAAAAGTCGAATCGCTTTGGGTGGGCGACGCGGCGAGCGGGGAAAGACCAGATGCTCTATCAGGGCTACCAGACTTTGAATGACCTGATGGCGCCTGCGCGCCTGGCGGCGAAGGCCGCGCTGGGTTTTCGCGATAAGTTCCTTGGGCCGATCGGCGACTGGCCGTTGCCGCGCCGCTATTTCGCTGTCCTGGATGTCTTCTCCGGCGCGAAGATTACCCATGCTCGCCCCTCCTATGCAATTGACGAGGTCGTAAGCGGCAACGCCAAGGTCGCGGTCCGCGAGGAAGTCGTGCTCGACATGCCCTTCGGCAATCTCCTCCATTTCAAGAAGGAGGGGAATGACGAGGGCCTTTCGCCGCCTCAGCCGAAGATGCTGGTCGTGGCCCCGCTATCCGGCCATTTCGCGACGCTGCTGCGCAATACCGTCCACACGCTTTTACGGGACCATGACGTGTATATCACCGACTGGAAGAACGCCCGCGACGTGCCGATGAGCGCCGGCGCTTTCGGGTTCGACGAATATATCGATTATGTCATCCATTTCCTGCAGGAGCTTGGCCCCCGGTCGCATGTGCTTGCCGTCTGCCAGCCCTGCGTGCCGACGCTGGCGGCGGTCGCGCTGATGGCGGAGGACGGCGACCCCGCCCAGCCGCGCACCATGACGCTGATGGGCGGCCCGGTCGATACGCGCGTGGCGCCCACCGTGGTCAATGTGCTGGCGCGCGAAAAGCCGCTGTCCTGGTTTGAAGAGAAGCTGATCTCACGCGTGCCGTTCCGTTATCGCGGCGCCGGGCGGCGGGTCTATCCAGGCTTCCTGCAGCTCACCGCCTTCATGTCGATGAACATGGAGCGGCATGGCGATCAGCACCGCAAACTCTACCAGCTTCTGGCCGACGGCGAGACAGTCGAGGCGGACAAGATCAAGGAATTTTACGACGAATATTTCGCCGTCCTGGACATGACCGCGGAATTCTACCTGGAAACGGTTGATGTTGTGTTCCAGCGCGCGCTCTTGGCAAGGGGTGAGCTTCAGCACCGGGGCCGCACCGTCAACCCGGCAGCGATCCAGCGCACCGCGCTGCTGACGGTGGAAGGTGAACGCGACGATATCTGCGCGGTGGGGCAGACGGCGGCGGCTCATACGCTCTGCTCAACGCTGCGCCCGCATCTCAAGCGCCATCATCTGCAGCCCGGTGTAGGCCATTATGGCGTATTTTCCGGTTCCAAATGGGAACGACAGGTCTATCCGCAGGTCCGCAACCTCGTCCTGGCGATGAGCTGACGGTTCAGGCCACGGCCGCAAGACCAGCCCGGAGCATATCGCCACCAGCCGCTGTTTCGGCGAGCGCTTCATCAATGTCGCCATGCACTTGCGTCCAGATCGGCATAGCGCGCGCGAGCGCTTCGCTCCCGGCCGCCGTCAGTGCGACGCGCCTCGCGCGCTTGTCTGATTGATCCGGCGCGATCGATACCAGCCCGTCGCGCGCCAATGGCTTCAAATTGGCCGTTAAGGTGGTCCGATCCATCGCCAGCAGTTGCGCAACGGAAGCGATCGACGGCGCAACCGGTCGATTAAGTGCGTTGAGAATGGAAAATTGCCCGCTGGTGATGCCGATGGGGCGAAACGCCTCATCGAACCGCCGCGACAGGGATCGCGCCACGCGCTGGGCGGCTAGGCACAGACAGTGATCGCGCACGAAAATCGTCTGATCGGTGGAAACCAGCGCCTGTTTTGACATGATCGATATATGTTGATATCAACTCAATTAGTCAAGAGACCGTGAAGGAGTGGATCATGCCAATCGACGCCAATGCCGATATCGAGATCACCGGTTTTGCCTGGGTGCCCGATTTTGCGCGCGGCTATGTGCGAGACCTCCGGCCGCGCTGGGCCTGTGAGGAGGCGGGCATTGGCTATCGCCAACGGCTGCTCGACTTCGAAACGGCCAAGGGCGAGGGCTATCGGCAGGAACAACCCTTCGGGCAAGTCCCCGCCTATCGCGATAGCGAAGTCCAGATGTTCGAAAGCGGCGCGATGGTCTTGCGCATCGCCGAACGATCCGAAAAACTGATGCCGCGCGATGCGGCAGGCCGTGCGCGCATCCTCACCTGGGTGACCGCCGCGCTCAACAGCGTCGAGCCTTTCGTCTTCGATCTGGTCAATATCGACACGTTCAACAAGGACGCCGAATGGGCGAAGCTGCGCCGGCCGCAGGTGATCGACTCCCTGCGCGGACGGCTCTCCAGCCTGTCCAACTGGTTGGGCGACAAACCGTATCTGGAGGATGATTTCAGTGCCGCCGACATCATCATGGCGACGGTGATGCGGGAGGTGTCGGACGACGCGTTGATGGCCGAGTTCCCGAACTTGATCGCCTATCGCGAGAGATGCCTTGACCGCCCGGCGTTCAAGCGGGCGCTGGAGGCTCAGCTTTCCTCCTTCTCCGCGGAACCGGCGATGGCGTGATCGCGCGTTATTTCGTCCGCCCCTTGGGCTTGGCGGCATTGAGCGCCACGGCGGCGCGTAGTAGGTCCGTCAGCGCCGCCTCATCCAGATCGTCGCTTTCATGAAAGTCGATGGCGCGCCTGACATTGCCGTCCAGACTGGAATTGAACAGGCCTGACGGGTCGTCCAGCGCGGCGCCCTTAGCGAAGGTCATCTTCACCGCAGTCTTGTAGGTCTCGCCGGTACAGATCATGCCACCGCAATACCATACGGGTACGCCCCGCCATTTCCATTCCTCAACCACATCGGGAATGGCCCGCCTGATGACAGTGCGAATTCGGGCGAGCATTGCGCCGCGCCAGTCACCAAGTTCGCTGATCCTGGCGTCGATCATCGCAGATGGCGATGAACCGTCGGAACTCTCCTTGTCGCTCATCACATCTTCTCACTGCCGTTTGCGGGTGGATATTGCGTGACAGCGGGTGGCTTGGCCAGATTTTTCCTACCGTTTTGAATTTATTGTAGATTTTCCGAGTCTCCAATCCAGCGGACGGCATCCTGACACGGCGCGGGGGCCATAGGCCGGAACCGCGCCATAAACCGCACGTTCTCCGCCCACAATTTCAAGAGGAGAGTTGGAATGCGTAAGATCAGTATAGCCATGCGCGGCCTTATCGCCGCTTCCGCCCTTGCCATGGTGGCGACCCCAGCCCTTGCCGGTGACGAAGAGCGCGCGCTGGCGGCCATCGCCCAGGCACAGGGCAAGATCGACGCCGCCATGCGGATTAAGAACGGCACCACGACCTCGCCCGAAACGCTTGCAAAGGCGCAGGCAGCCCTGCGCATGGCCAATGAAGAATATAAGAGCGGTAAGGAGCAGAAGGCGATCGAGTCTGCGGTTCAGGCACAGCAATATGCCGATACCGTGATTGGCGAGACCAACCAGACCGCTGACCTGAATGCGCAGGCACAGGTGGAAAGCACCGCCGCGGCGCAGCAGGAGGCAGTCAACGCCAATGCCCGCGCCGACGTGGCAGAGCAGGCCGCGACAAACGCCAAGGCGGAAGCACAGGTTGCGCGCGCTGCCGCAGCTGCGCCGACCACCACCACCGTGACCACGGAAACCGTTAAGAGCAGCGGCTCCACGCCTAAGCGCAAGGTCGTGAAGACAACCACCCCCACGCACACGGCGGTGACGGAAAAGACGACGACCACCGTCTCGAATCCCTGATCATCCAATGAGCCAAAGAGCCTCCGCCGCGGTGCGGCGGAGGTTCGGCATATCTACCGCTCCAGCTTTATCTCGAACAGCTTGGGCCAATATTTCCCTGTCACGAACAGCCGGTCTGCCTTGGCATCATAGGCGATGCCGTTCAGTACGGCGTCGGGGTCCGTGGCCTTCACCTTCGTCACCAGTGGCGACAGGTCGATCCAATCGATAACCGCACCCGTCCCAGGATCGATCCGGGCGATGCGCTTGTCATACCAGACATTGGCGAGAATCTCGCCCTTCACCCACTCCAGTTCATTGAGCAGCGGGACCGGCTTGCCATTCCATGTCACGGTGATGCGACGCACCTCCTGCAGGGTCTTTGGGTCGAGAAAGCGCAGTTTATAAGTGCCGTCGCTCATGATGATCCAGCGCGGCTCGCGCGTCAGGCCCCATCCCTCGCCCTCATATTCGAACGTCGACTGCTGCTTGAAATCATCCAGCTTCCACACGAAGCCATGCCGATGCCGCCACGTCAGGCTGACGATGGTGTCGCCCCAGTCGACAATGCCTTCGCCGAAATATTGCGGGTCTAAAGTCACCCGGCGCAGCACCTTGCCATCCTTCAGCCGCACTTGCCGGATGTCCGATTTTCCGGCCATGCCAGTGCTTTCGTACAGCGTCCCGTCACGGAAGAAGAGCCCTTCGGTAAAGGCGGCAGGATCGTGCGGATAGGTCTTCACCAGCTTCCACGGCGTGTCGGCCTGCGCTGAAGTAGGGAGCGATAGGAGTATGGCGACTAGAAGCGCCCACCTCCGTTCGTTTCGAGCGAAGTCGAGAAACAGATGCGCAAGGCTTCTCGACTTCGCTCGAAACGAACGGAGGTGGGGCATGAGTGCTGAGATCATTCCCCGGCAGGCTCCATGATCGCCTTCGCCAGCCAGCCGGGCAGCGGGAGTGTGCCCATATCCTCCACCCGGCGCAGTTCGATCGACAGCCCGAGTTCGGGGAGCGCCAGCCGCTGGCGCTTTTCGTCCGTTTCCGTCAGCGGGATCGCCACCAGCCGGCGATTGACCTTGTTGCGGTAATGCATGCGGGCGGTGTTCTCCTGCCCGATATAGCAGCCCTTGGTGTAGTTGACGCCGTTCAGTTCCTCCGCATTGGCCTCCAACCACAGCGTCTGGTCCTGCCCCAGTTCCGCCACGCCCTCCAGCACACCAAGCGACAGGCGATGGCATCTCCAAGCGGCCGTTGCGTTCCCGCCGTCCGCCGGGGCGAGCCAGCGATGCCCGAGTTCCGGCAGGCGCGGATCGAGGGGCTTGCCCTCCGCTTCCAGCGCCCAATGCACCGCCAGACCCTCATCGCGGGCGATCACCACCTTGCGACGCAGGCGGTAGAGCGTAAGCCGCCGCGCCAGCGCATCGGCCTGTTCCGCCTCGCAATCGATCAGGATATCCTCGCCATCCCCCCACAGGATGAAATCGAACAGCGCCTTGCCCTGCGGCGTCAGCAAGCCCGCCCAGAGCGGCGCATCGTCCCGGACGGCCATCACATCCTGTGTCAGCAAGCCCTGCAGGAAAGGCCGCGCCTCCTCCCCCGAAATGCGGATGATGGCGCGGTCGATGAGGGTGGTGTCTGGCATGGGCTTTAGGTAGGACAGTTGCGCATCATATCCAAGCCGTTGACCGGAAAGCGCCATGACACAGACTTTCGACTTGATCCTCAAGAACGGCACGATCCACACGCCCGGCGGATCGGAGCAGACCGATATCGGCGTGCGGGGCGGCAAGATCGCCGCGATCGGCTCCAACCTTGGCGATGCAGGGGAAACAATTGATTGCGCGGGACTCGATGTTCTGCCCGGCTGCATCGACAGCCAGGTGCATTTCCGCGAGCCGGGGCTGGAGCATAAGGAAGATCTCGAATCGGGCAGTCGCGCGGCGGTGCTCGGCGGCGTGACGGCTGTGTTCGAGATGCCCAACACCAATCCGAACACCGACACGGCCGAGCGCGTGCATGACAAGCTGAAGCGCGCGCATCATCGCATGTGGTGCGATCATGCCTTTTATGTCGGTGCCACCGCCGACAATGCGGAAAATCTGAAGGATATTGAGCGCATTCCAGGGACGGCCGGTGTCAAAATATTCATGGGCGCGTCGACTGGAAGCCTGCTCGTCGATGACGACAATGCGCTCGCCCGCGTGCTGGCATCCGGCCACCGCCGCGTCGCGATTCACGCCGAAGATGAGACCCGGATGAATGCCCGCAAGGATTATCGCGTCGAGGGTGATCCCTCCTCCCACCCCGTCTGGCGCGACGACGAAAGCGCGATGATCGCGACCAAGCGGATCATCGCGCTGGCCCGGCAGGCGCGCCGCCGTATCCACATCCTGCACATCACGACCCCTGCAGAGCTGGAATATATCGCGCAGAATAAGGATATCGCGACCTGTGAGGTGACGCCCCAGCATCTGACCCTGGCGGGCGAGGAAGCCTATCCTGCGCTCGGCACCTATGCGCAGATGAACCCGCCGATCCGTAGCGGCGCGCATCGCGACGGCCTGTGGCGCTGGCTCAATCAGGGCGTGCCGGACGTTCTAGGCTCCGACCATGCGCCCCATACGATCGAGGAGAAGGCCAAGACCTACCCGGCCTCACCCAGCGGTATGCCCGGCGTGCAGACGCTGGTGCCGCTGCTGCTCGACCATGTCGCCAACGGACGGACCACGCTCCGCCGCTTCATCGAGCTGACCAGTTCCGGGCCGCAGCGCGTGTTTGGCCTGGTCGGCAAGGGCCGTATCGCCATTGGCTATGACGCGGATTTTACCGTCGTTGACCTCAAGAAGCGCTGGACCGTCGGCGGCGACTGGCTCGCTTCGCGCTGCGCATGGTCGCCGTTCGAGGGCATGGAGCTGACCGGCAAGGCCGTCGGCACCATCATCCGCGGCAACCGGGTGATGTGGGAGGACAGCCTGGCAAACGCAGCGATCGGCGAACCCGTCCGCTTCGAGGGTACCGAGTTCGGCGCCTAAACAGCGGCCAGCCGCGCCGCGCGCATGCCCCGCAGCGAATCGATCGTGAACAGGATCAGGCCCAGCCAGATCAATGAGAAGCTGAGCATCTGACCGCGGCTAAGCGTTTCGCCGAATATCAAGATGCCGGTCAGGAACTGCAGGGTCGGGGCCAGATACTGCATGATTCCCAACGTCGCCATCGAGAGGCGCTGGGCCGCAATCGCGAACAGCAGCAACGGCGTGGCCGTGATCGCGCCCGACAGGATCAATAGACTGGTCGTCTTCGCATCCGTCCCGAACGCCAGCCCACCATGCGCATTCAACCACAGTAGATAGGCAATCGCGAAGGGCGTCAGCAGCACGGTCTCCGCGCCCAGCCCGCGCATCGGCGCAACCGGCGTGATCTTGCGCACCAGCCCATAGAGCCCGAAGCTCAGCGCCAGTGTAAGGCTGATCCACAACGTATCGAGCGCCGCCGCAGCGAGAATCCCGACGCCAAGCGCAGCCACCGCGACGGCGAACACCTGCCCACGCCGCAACCGTTCCTTCAGGAACAGATAGCCCAACAGGATATTGACCAACGGGTTGAGGAAATAGCCAAGGCTCGCGGCAATGACATGGTCGTTATGCACCGCCCAGATATAGACAAGCCAGTTGGTGCAGATCAGCGCGGCGGAGGCCGACAGCGGCGCCATCAGCCGCTTGTTGCGGAGCACATCGAAAAAGGCGGTCAGCCCTGTGCGCGCCGCGATGATCCCGACCACAAGCGCCAGGGACCAGACTACCCGCTGCGAGACGATCTCCGTCGGGGTCACCTTGTCCAGCATATGGAAATAAAGCGGCAGCAGCCCCCACAGGAAATAGCAGCCGAGCGCATAGCCTATGCCATTGGCGGGCGGGCCGCCTTCATGCTCTTGCGATGCCATCCCCCTGTCGCGCGTTATATGATGCCCCCGCCCAGAAACAGGCGGAAGGCGCCGAGCGCAATGACGACAAGGCAGAGATTGCGGCCGCTGGTCCGGGAGGACAGCAGGCCGAACAACAGGCCTACGACCGCGACCGGCAGAATGAACCAGTTCGCCCATCCCAGCAGCGGGATGACCGTCGGGATCATCAGCAGCAGGGCGAAAAGCCCGATCAGCACGGAAAGGATGTTGAACATGCCCACAAGATGGCCCTGCTTTCCCCGAAGGGCAAGCATCCGTGCGTCAAATTGCGACATAGGCGCGGGGTTAAACGAAAATTGAGGCATTTACTCCATTCCCCCGGCAATGCTTTACCCTGTCCTGCGATCGTCAGGATGAAGGAGACGGATGGTGATGGCTTCCCGGTTCTTGCGTTCCTGTCCCATGGCGAGGGCCAGCTTCCTTGCGCTGCCGCTGCTTCTGGCCGCCTGCGGCGGGGACAGCGACGCCAATAACCTGGCAGAACTGGACGCGCGCCTGACGAATGACATGAGCGATCCGGCGCTGCGCGGCGCGCTTGAAGGGCCGCTCGCGACCGATCCCGATCTGGCCGGCCAGTCCAACGCGCGCGCCGTCCGCGCAGGCGAAAAGCCACTGAGCGGGGCGGTCCCCGTCCTGCCTGCCAACGCCAAGGCCTCCGCCGCGCAGGCCCTGAAGCTCGCCGGCGGTCGCCTAGAAAGCACCCCCGCCCCAACGAAGGGCGAAGCCTGCACGGACTGCGCCGCCAATCGCCCGGCGACTTTGGGCGCTCTGGCGCGGGATAGCGGTACGGGCAAAGGCTGTGGCAGCCTGAACTATGCGGCCGGCTGGGCGGAACGCCTGCCCGCCGCCTTTCCCATCTATCCCGGTGCGCGCCTGATGGAAGCCGCCGGCAATGACGGCCAATGCGGCCTGCGCGGCGCGAGTTTCGTCTCGGCCGTGCCCATGCAGACGGTGATGGATTACTATTACACCATCGCCCGCCGAAACGGCTATGACGCGGAGCATCAATTGCTCGACGGCCAGCATGTCTTGGGCGGTACGCGCACGAAGGATGGGGGCGCTTACTTCATCACCTTCGCCAATGCGCCGGGCGGCGGCACGTCGGTGGATATCGTGGCGAACAACGGTAAATAGCCGGACGAGCGGAAACGCATTCGCTTCCCACTTTTCCCTAGAAACTCGACATTTTGTTGCGTTGGCATGATCCTATCGGAAAGAACGAGAGAATACGGACTAACGATGAGAAGCAGCGGTGTCCTTTTAGTGCGGAATATGTGCGTAGGACAGCCGAAGGGCATCGTTCCGGTAAACTTTCGTTAACCACCTTCCTCCATTTTCGGGAAACGATATTCCCCCGGCATGGAGACGCGCGCATGACTGCCCTGGCACCCCTCGACACCCAAGCCGCCAGCCAGCCGCAGCCCGTTGCTCCGCTCGGGGTTCTTCATCCCCTTCCCGCCTTCCTGTTTTCAGCGCGCGGAAAGCTGCCGATCACCGTCATGGACTTCACGCAGGAAGGCGTGATCGCCAAGGGCGCGAAGCAGCCGCCCTGCGACAGCTATGCTCTGCTCGTCCGCAACGGCGTGAAGGTGCCCGCCATCGTCAGCTGGATAGAGGATGAGCGTTTCCGCCTGGATTTCGAGGAGCCGCTGGTCGATATCCGCAAGCAAGCGGCCTTTCGCGGCAAGAACGCCATGGCTTCGGAGATGCACTGAGCCCCCCGGAAACAACCCACCGCAAAACTGCGACAAATCAGCGCCCCGATAGTCCGCATTTTCCTGTACGTCCCTTCATCCGCCCGGCTATCTTGCGGATGAATGGAGAGAGACATGCCGTCCAACATCACCCTGCCGCGCATCATGCGGATCGGCGCTGGCGCATCGGCGGACCTGCCCGACCTGCTGGCGTCGCTGGGCCTTGGACGCCCTCTGATCGTCACCGACCGGTTCCTCTATGACACGGGCCGCGCGACGATGATCGCGGACGGCCTTGCAACGGCCGGCATGGCGGCGCGCATCTTTTCCGACACGGTGGCAGAGCCGACCGCAGCCTCAATAGAGGCCGCGCGCGCCTGCCTGCTGGAGGGCGACCATGACTGCGTCGTTGGATTCGGCGGCGGCAGTCCCATCGACAGCGCCAAGATGATCGCCGTGCTTGCCCGACACGGCGGCGCATGCCGCGATTACAAGACGCCGCACCTTCAGGACATGCCGGGCCTGCCCGTCATCGCCATTCCGACCACGGCGGGAACCGGATCGGAAGCCACGCGATTCACCATCATCACCGACGAAACCAGCGACGAGAAGATGCTGTGCGCCGGCCTCGCTTATCTCCCCATTGCCGCGCTCGTCGACTTCGAGCTGACGCTGACCATGCCGCCGCGCCTGACGGCAGATACCGGCATCGACGCGCTCACCCATGCGATGGAAGCCTATGTCTCGCGCCGGGCAAACAGCTTCTCCGACACATTCGCCCTGTCGGCGATGCAGGCGATCGCGCCCAACCTGCGCCGCGTATGGGCCGACCCACAGGATCGCGACGCCCGGGAAGCGATGATGTTCGGATCGACCCAGGCGGGCATCGCCTTTTCCAACGCCAGCGTTGCGCTGGTGCATGGGATGAGCCGACCGATCGGCGCGCATTTCCATGTGCCCCACGGCCTGTCCAACGCGATGCTGCTGCCCATGGTGACGGCCTTTTCCGCGCCGTCCGCGCTGGTGCGCTATACGGATTGCGCGCGGGCGATGGGCATTGCGAACGGCGAGGAAAGCAATCAGGGCGCGGTGGGCAAGCTGATCGAGGAACTGGAGCGGCTAAACGCCGATCTGCAGGTTCCCAGCCCGGCCGCCTTCGGCATCGACCCGGAGAAATGGACCACCCTGTTGCCCCTGATGGCTGAACAGGCGCTGGCGTCGGGATCGCCGGCAAACAATCCGGTCGTTCCATCTTCCGAAGAAATCCAGGCGATCTACCGGCAAGCATGGGCGGCCTGACGCGGCTGAGCCGTAGAATACGGTGAGATCACATTTTCCGTTCGTCCTGAGTAGCCATTGAACGAAGTCGAAATGGCGTATCGAAGGATCCAAGCTCGGCGTTAAAATGCTTCGATATGAGCCTTCGACAAGCTCAGTCTCTACTCAGCACGAACGGGGTTAGATCAGCTAACATCGTCATGCGCGAAAGTATCTACTGACCATCCG
>JAHFPU010000144.1 GCA_023266635.1 Sphingobium sp. | reverse complement strand
GTCAGGTTTAGAATTTCAGCGCGACGCATGCCAGAATTGTACGCCCAAACTACGAAGTGACGTAACCAGCCTCGAATTTGTTGCGGTTTCTGCTCCTTTTCCTCCTCCTGCTTCCGCTCAATCTCGTCTGCCGCTTCAAGAATTTTCTGCCACTCAGCATCCGTCACGAAGCGCTGCCGGGGCTCAACGCCCTTAATGCGATCGATTCTGTCAGTCGGATTACGTTCAATGACTCCGCTCCGCACTGCATCGTTTAAGATCGCGTTGAACGTGGACAACTGCCTTTGGACCGTTGCGGGCTTCAGCTTTGCACTTTGCTTACCGACCCATTGGTTTACGTCAGTCAATGTTATGACGTTAAGCGCCTTTTGACCGAAAGCTGGATTGAGCGCTGATTTGATATGACCATTTGTAACGCCATACCCCTTCATCGTGGACTTTTTCCGCTCAAGCCACTCCGAGGCGTATTTAGCAAACGTGGCGACCTCTACGGCTTCTAGGGGCTCTCCACGGTCAGCAAGACCTTGAAGCCGGTCACGTTCAGCTACCAACTGAGCCCAGTCCCAAGATGATCGCCTGCCGAGCTTGTGCTCCACCGATCCGCCGGGACCAATCGAACGGCCTTTATACAAGCCACCGCGCGGCAACCTTATCTTGACCCACACGGTAGAGCTGGCGGCTCCTTTAAATATGCCAATGCCATCGCAATAGGCGGGACGTTTGGCCATCTGGTCAGGCAGCGATGCCTCAAAGTCGTCGAACTTTGCAAATCGCCGGGGACGTCCAACCGGGCGTTTAACTGCAACCATGCCATAAGCTCCGCGCGCAATTTCCGCCCCTACACAAACTCACCTAGTGGGGAATCCAGTGGGGAATATTGAATATCTAACATGGATAAGCCATTCTGAATACCCCACTTCATCCCCACCAGTAACGTCAGTAAACTATTGTATCGCTCTAAAACCTCATAAACCCGCGTTTTTCAAAGGCCAAGCATTCTCGGGAACATGAGAAACATCAGAAACCTCAATGACTGGTGATGCCTACCTTGCCAAGGTTGGGGTCGAGGGTTCGAATCCCTTCGCCCGCTCCAGAAATTCCAGATAAGATAACCTCTTAACGGGCGCCTCCCTTTGGGACGACCCGTGGGCCTTTTTGCGGGGTTGGCGATGCTAGATGGGCCTCAGGCAGGGCAGCCGTGATGTCAGGCGTCCGTCGGAGGTGAATTTGCCCCAGCGCCAAGCGCAATTTGCATATAGACGGTGTCGAGCCACTGCCCGTGCTTCCAACCGGTCGCAGCTAGGCGACCGGCGTGTTCAAAGCCCAGCGCAGCGTGGAGAGCGATCGACGCAGGTTCAGCACCGCCAATCACAGCAACCATTTGACGGAACCCATACCGGGCAGCTGAAATTTTCAGCCCCGCCAGAAGCTCGCGTCCGATACCTTGGCCAGTCCGGTCCGCAGAGATATAAATGCTGTCTTCACACGCATAAGCATAGGCGGGTCGATCACGGAATTGCGTCGCGTAGGCATAGCCGACAACTTGCCCTTCATCGCAGGCGACCAGAAATGGCCAACCCTTTCCCGAAATATGATCAATCTTGGCTCGAGTTTCCTGCGAGCTAGGCGGCACCGTCTCATAGCTTGCCGTTCCGTGGATCACATGATGTGCGTAAATCGCAGTGAGGTCGGCGGCATCGTCAAGGATCACTGCGCGGAGCGCGACGGTCATGGCCGGGTTGCTTCCACCACTTCGCCATCTTCCTTCGTGAACATCGCCAGTTGCGGCGCGGACAGCAGGTCAAGCACTGCCCCGGAAGGGCGGCACAGCTTTACGCCCAAAGGAGAAACAACCACTGGCCGGTTTATAAGGATAGGGTGGGTCATCATGGCGTCGAGAAGCGACTCATCAGGTAGCGATACGTCGTCCAAACCCAACTCAGCAAAGGGCGTTCCTTTTTCGCGCAACAGGGCGCGGGGCGCGATTCCAGCACGGTCCATCAACTCTATCAGCAGTGCGCGCGTGGGAGGCGTTTTCAGATATTCGACCACATGCGGCTCGATTCCGGCATTGCGGATCATCGCCAGCGTGTTGCGGGAGGTGCCGCAATCGGGATTGTGATAGATAATAATGTCGACAGGCATGGCGCGCTCCGTTCAGCGGCAAGGGGCAAGTTCAGCCAGCAACGGCAAGCAGCCGGAATGTATCTAAACGGGTTGGTTGAGATAATGCGCTCAGCGCTGCGATCACGAGATTATCTCCATATATCCAGATGAACAGATATAATGCCTGCCGCAATATGGACACTACTATTCTGGCTGTGTCTTACCCAGCCAGTGAACAGAAAAAGCCGCCCGAACCCATCCCGAGAGAGGGTCCGGACGGCTTTCAGCCAATATTCGTTTTGTGCTGCGGGGCGCTATTTCACCTTCGCCAGGTTCGCCGTCATCCGCTTCGCGGCGAAAGGCGGGAGCTTGACCGCCTTTGCCGCCGCGATGTCCGCTGGCGTTACCTTGCCCACCTGGACGAGCGCGACCATACCCATGGAATAATGGGGGAGGCATTTGATACCGTAGAGGCCAGGCTTGGTGACGGTCAGCACCGCTTCCTTGCTCATCGCGCCCTTCATCGGGGTCGCACCGGCGGGCAACATGTTCGACATGGTTTCCGCATTATGCGCCGGATCGGTCGGGACGAAATGGATCACGTCGCCCGGGGCCGCCTTTACGAAGGAAGGCTCGAACACCATCGCGCCCTCAGCGCCCTGATTCTTCATATGCACGGTGATGTCCTTGGCCGACGCGGCGGCGGACATGGCGAGGGTGGACAGTCCGATAAGGAAACCGGCAAGCGCGACACGGGGCGCCGGGCGATGAAACATGCAATCTCTCCTGAACTTCAACGGCTTGAAACAAAGCCTAGTATAGGAAACATGGCGAAAAATCGCGAGATCGCAATAGCTCTTTGGTCCAATCATCGTTCCGGGAGGATATTGACCAGCGGCAAGCCGAGGTCCCGCCAGCCATCCGTGCCTTCCGCGAACCACCAGACATTGGTGTAACCGAGCGCCCGCAGCCGTCGCGCGGCGTTCCAGCTCATCCAGCAGTCGGCAAGACAGAATGTGACGAGCATCCGGTCTTTCCTGCCCCGCGTCAGCCGTTCCACGCCCCGTTCGAACCAGATGCCGACATCCTGCGGCAGTTCCCCACGACCGGTTTCAGGAAACCAGTGTGCGCCGGGTATGCTGGGACGGTCATGGGCAAGACGCCAGCGCCCGCCCTCCTCGCGATGGCCGCCCTCTGCGGGCAGCACATCGATCAGGATCATGTCCACGCCGGGCCGCAATTGCGCAAGGGCCGCAGGCGCGATTCGGCCTGCGCCCTGTGGAGCGGCATGCACCGGCGCGCGATAATGCGCGATCCGATAGCCGTCGGTGTTGAACAGAGCTTCTTCTGGTGTTTGGGCGGAGACGTTCGCCGACAGCGCCAGCAAAGCGCCGGCGATCATGCCCTTCCATACCGCGCAGAGTCGCATCGTCCGGCTCCCATGACCCAAGGTGCAATGGTAGCGCCTTTCTCTTTGGCCTATGCATGGACTTTAGGAGAAGGACATGTGGCGGCAGAAAGTCTCGCTGATCCTGATCGGGACCGGCTTGCTGGCGATGCCCGTGCCGCTTCCCGCGCGTGCGCCTTACCCTGCCGATCCATTGCAATCCCCCATGTGGCAAGCCCATGCGAAGACGATCTTCGGCGACGACCCGGTCCGTTTCGATCCGCGCGTGAAGATGCTCTATCCCGAGGTAGCGGAAAACCAGCGCAGCTTTCCCGTCGCGCTGGACGCGCGCGGCGTGGGTCAGGTGAAGCGCATGGTGATCTTCGCCGACCTCAATCCCATACCGATCGCCATAGATTACCGGCCGGAAGCGGCGGAGCCCTATGTGGCGACACGCATCAAGCTGGACCAGCGGACGCCCGTGCGCGGGGCCGTGCAACTGGCCGACGGGCAATGGCTTGTGGCCGGGGGTTGGGTCGACGCGGCGGGCGGCGGCTGTTCAGCGCCTCCCGTCAGCCGCGTCAAGGGCGACTGGGCGACGCATCTGGGCGAAATGCGCGGCGAAGCGTGGCCGATGAGCGAAGACGGCAGCAGCCGCCTGCGCGTGACCTTCCGTCATCCGATGGACACCGGATTCGTCGCCAATATCCCGACTTATAATATCGAGGAACTGGCGGTGAAATCTGCGGCGGGAACGGTGCTTGGCGAAATGGAGATATGGGCGTCGGTATCGGAAGATCCGGCGATCACCCTGATGCCTCATGCCAAGGCGGGCGATGTGCTGACGGTCGATGCGCGTGACACCAATGGCCGCGCCTATCTCGCCAGGATTGCGGTCGCGCGCCAGTCCGCCATGCCGTCTGCAACGCCGCAATGAGGGTTTCGCGCAGAGCCGCCGTGGCCGGTATTCTGGGCGCTCTTCCCGCCGCCGCGTTGGGGATGACGGAGGAATATCGTATCGATCCGGCGGTGGTCGCCGATGGCATCTGGATGATCCATGGCGACGACGCGCCGATCCTGCCCGCCAATGGCGGAGCGATCGCGAACATCGTCATCATCGACACGCCGGCCGGAACCGTGCTGGTCGATAGCGGCCCCTCGCTACGCTATGGGCGCGCGCTGAAGGCGGTTGCGGAAAAGCTGACCGGCAAGCCTGTCATACGCGTCTATGTGACCCATCTGCATCCCGACCATGGCATGGGCATCGCCGCTTTCGACCCGGCGATCGTCGCCGCGCTGCCGCAGACCATCGCCGACATCGCGCGGGACGGGCGGGGATTTTCCGACGCCATGTATCGTATCCTGGGCGACTGGATGCGGGGGACCGAGATCGTCCTGCCCGGCCGACGAATCGATCAGGCTTCGGAGGATTTTGGCGGGCGCAAAGTGCAATTGATGGCGCTGTCAGGCCATAGCGCCGCCGACCTTGCCATTCTCGATGAGAAGACCGGTACGCTGATCGGCGGCGACCTGCTGTTCCACGATCGGGCGCCAAGCACGCCGACCGCCGATCTCGCCCGCTGGCGCGAGAGTCTCGACGCCCTGTCGAAGACGCCGCACAAGGGAGCGATACCCGGACATGGGCCTTTCGACCCTTCGGGAACGCAGGCGATCATGCAGACGCGGCGCTGGATCCACTGGCTGGAGTCGGCGCTGACCGGTGCAGTGCAGTCCGGCCTCGACATGGTCGAGGCCGGCGCCATAGCGATCCCGCCCGAATTCTCCGGTATGGCCGCTGCACGATATGAATTACAGCGCAGCGTGTCGCATCTCTACCCCGGGCTGGAGGCCAAGCTGCTCCCCCGGGTCGATGTGCCGGACCAATAGCCGCGCGGTGCTCAGCCCACGCCGTCAATGATGAACACGCGATAGTCCGAACCGGCGTGGCGATGCACGATCGCCTCCTGATAGGCAGGGCTGTCATACCAGGCGCGGGCATCGGCGGCCGTCGGAAACTCCAGGATCACGGCCCCCTCGATCGGATCGCCTTCCAGCATCTCGAACGCACCATAGGCCACGCGCGGCACGACAGTCACATTCTGGAGACTCGCCATCGCCAGGGGCGAATAGACGTCCATCTCGCCCTGGTCCTTGGTGCTTTCGCGGGTGAAGACAATATAGGCTGGCATCGCAATCTCCTTGAGTATCGAATCCTAGAATTTCGCCTTCACGCCGGCATACCACCGCCGCGGCGCTCCCGGACCGTAGGCGCGAGGATTGCTGGCGTCAGGCGCTTCGTCCAGTTCTATCTCGTCGACTTCGGAAAATGTGCCGAAGGTCGCATATTTGCGGCCGAAGGCATTGCGCACTTCGCCGAACACTGTGACGCCGGGGATGAGGTCGATCCCGGCACGGATGTTTGCGACGAAGTATGCGGGTGTCTTGGGTGTCAAGTTGGCCTCATCTCCAACAAGATATTGCCCCGTGCGCGCGATCAGGTCGCCGCCGACCGACCAGCCCCGCTGCCCGCCCATCTGACCGGCATAGTCCAGCGTCAGCGTGGCGCTGTGGCGCGGGATGCCCGGCAGGCGGTTGCCCCGTTCGACCGCGATCGTGCCATCGTCATCGGCTTCCGGATTGGCGGGGCTGCTCAGTTGCAGGTCGCTGCGATAGGTGGCATCGGTGAAGGCATAGCTGATCCCGCCGGAAAAGCCGCCATGGCTGGCTTTGAGCGACGCCTCGATACCCTGCCTGCGGGTGCTGCCGATATTCTGGAAATAAGCGCGGCCGCGAATTTCCGACGCGATATACTGGATGTCGTTACTGTTGGTGGTGCGATAGGCGGACAGGAGCCATGTCGCCTTCCACCCGCCCATCTCGAACGCGCCCGAAGCGCCAGCCTCCCAGCTTTTCGCGACGACCTGCTTGAGCGGCGGGTCTGCGACGAAGAAGTTGGTGAGGCTGCACGGCGCATTCTCGTCGGCGCAAGAGAGTTCGGCGGGGGTAGGCGCGCGGTTGCTCTCCGCATAGCCGGCGCGCAGCGACAGGCCCTTTGACACTTCATAATCCAGTTCCGCGCCGGGGTTCACGCGATTGAAACTGTGCCTGCCGTTGAGCGCAGTGCCGATCTGGTCGGCCAGGTCGATGCGCGCATGATTCCAACGCACGCCAAGTTCTGCAGAGAGACCGGGCGCGAGCGGCAGGCGATCCTGCACGAAGGCCCCCCAATATTGCGTGCGCGCGACAAGACCGACCGGCGCGATCGCCCCGTTCTCCTGCACGATCCGGCTACCCAGCCCCTCGACGCTGCGATCCTCGGTCAGTTCGCCGAGTTCGGTCGACGTGTCGAAGCGCGTGCGGCTGGCGTCGTAGCTCACGCCTAGCGAGAAATGATTGTCGCCGCCGAGCAGCGGGCGCTCGTCGATGATCTGGAACAGCGCGCCGATGGCGTCCGTGCGCGTGCGGCCCCGGTTTAGGACGCCATAGCCTTCGCCGCCCAACGTATCGGCGATCGGATTGCCGTTGGCGTCGGTCAGGACCGTCTGCACCTCATCGCCATCATCCCCGCCTACAGTTTCGAGACATAGGAGCCCGGCGGCGTCATCATCCTCGCATCCCTCGATATCGGCGGCATCGCCATTCACGGTGCGGAGCGTCAGCCGCTGGGCGTAGAGCGTTCCCTCGATCCGCGTACTCTCGGACAGGGCAACCCAGGGATGCAGGCTGACGCGGCCATAGCGGCTGCGGCTGTTGTCGGGCCAAGTGAAGACCGCCCGGCGGTCCGCCGCGAGCAGTTCGACCGGCGAAACGCCGTTGCCGGTCAGGTTGGTGTCCGCCCCGACGATCTTCATATGGATGCCGCCGCCGTCGGTATCGAAGCCTAGATCGGCATAGCCATTATAAAGGCTGGAGGGGCTGTGATCGCGCCAGCCATCGTCATGGCTATATTGGAATGCGGCGAAGGCGCTGAACGCGCCTTGGGCGAAGCCGCCGGCTATGCTGCCCTCGGCATAGCCGAAGCGTCCACCGGTGGCGCTCGCCTCCAGCCCGGGATCGCTGCGGCCGGTCTTCGTTTCAAGCAGGATCACGCCGCCCAGCGCATTCAGGCCGTAGACGGGACTAGCGTCCAGGATCGACAGCTTGCGGATCGCAGCCTCCGGTATCAGGTCGAACTGGACCGTATCGCCGAAGGGCTGGTTGAAGCGCGCGCCGTCCAGATAGGCGGCGAGGCCCTGCGACTGACCCTGAAGCGGAGAGGCGATGAAGCCGCGATAGACCAGATTGGGCTGCCACGGATTGTTCTGTGCGTCCTGAAGGGACACGCCCGCGATATTGCGCACCAGGGCAGACAACAGGTCTGGCGTACCCGCGCGGTTGATGTCGGCAGAGGTGAGAGACAGCGCATCGTCACTATCCACCGCCCCGCCCGGTGCGGTCACGATGATCGCCTGCGGTTCGCTCGCGTCGGCATCCGCGTGGGCGATTTGCGGTAACGACGCCAGTGCCGCCACGCCCGCCAACAGCCACGTCTTGCCCCGCATCATTCTCTCCCGTTCCTTTATGCGAAGAACGCTAGGAGGGGGGTGGAGCGGGCTCCATTATACCTTCGGTCGGACGACGCAGCAGCAGGCCATCATGCCACGGCGTGCATGCTTGATCGCACCAATTCCTCCACGACGGTCGGGTCTGCGAGAGTTGAGGTATCGCCGAGGGCTTGTGGGGAGGTTTCGCCTTCTGCGATTTTGCGCAGGATGCGGCGCATGATCTTGCCCGATCGGGTCTTGGGGAGGCCCGGCGCGAACTGGATGACGTCG
>JAHFPU010000226.1 GCA_023266635.1 Sphingobium sp. | reverse complement strand
AGAGGCGGTGCATTCGTTGGTTGATACCGGCAATCAGGGGCTGCTTCTCTACGGCATGAAGCGCTCCCGGCGAAAGCCGGACCTCATTCACCCGCTCGGCTATGGGCGTGAGCTCTATTTCTGGAGCTTTGTCGTCGCCTTGCTCATCTTCGCGGGCGGCGCGGGGGTGTCGATCTATGAAGGCTTCGTCCATATCCATGACCCTGAGCGGATCAGCCGCCCGGTCATCAATTTCATCGTCCTCGGCGCATCCTTCCTGTTCGAGGGCGCATCGTGGACGGTGGCGCTGAAGGAATTCCGCCGCGCACAGGGCGACCTCAGCTGGTGGCAAGCGATCCGCCGCAGCAAGGACCCGACCACCTTCGTCGTGCTGTTTGAAGATAGCGCAGCGCTCGCCGGCATTCTGATCGCCGCCCTGTTCATCGGCCTTGCCGTGGCGCTGGACAGACCGGAACTTGATGGCGTCGGCTCCATCCTGATCGGATGCGTGCTGGGCATCGTCGCGATCCTGCTCGCGCGGGAAAGCAAGGGGCTGCTGATCGGCGAACGGGCCAGTCCCGAACTCAACGCCGCCGTGCTGCGAGTCGCCGGGGAGGAATGGGGCGTTTGCGCCGTCAACACGGTCACCACCATCCACCTCGCCCCCGAACAGGTGGTCGTGACCATCAGCCTCGACTTCGAAGACACCCTGACCACGCGCCAGATCGAACGCGCCGTGGTGGACATCGAACGCCGTCTGCGTGCGGAACATGCGGAGATCAGCAGCGTCTTCATCCGTCCGGAGTCCGTGGAGACAGCCGCTCGGCGAAAGGAACTGGAACAGGATACGGACACTCACCCCGTCGCGGCTTCCGGGCAAGATGCGCCGGACGCCGCCGGGATCGCGATTAACAGAAGCTGACCGGGCTTGCCCCGCACGCGGATTTGGCGATCCTGCACTCTCTCGAACAGGAGGAACCCCCATGGCCAAGCGTAAACCGAACCGGTTCATCGCCTTATGGAAGGCAGAGCTCAAGGCGGCCGAAGCCGCCGTCGATCATGTGACCGAGATGGCGCACCGCATGCTCGCCCGCCACTATGCGCGATTGGCTGCGGCTGACTATTGCCTCCCGGCAAGATGCTGAATAACCGATAAAAAACGGCCCGGCCTGCAGAAGCTGGCCGGGCCGTAAGTAAAAGAGCCTGGAAAACCAGAGCCCTTCGGGTCGCACATTCTGACTAGGCCACATGGCGGATATCCGAAAGTAGGCCGCTGCATTTTTGTCGACGCGTCCGACATGTTCGTCGCAGATATCGTCACAATCGGCCGATAGCGGGGAGTGGCATGATTTCCCCTGATTTCTGCATGTTGGTCGCACTGGGTCACATATTTATCCCGTCTGGCTTCCCCCCGCGTCTTAGTTGCGCCACACCATGATCAGCAAGATTCGGGGTCGAATACACACGTGACTGACAGCACGCCTCAGGGCATCCTGAGCCGACGATATCGTCTGCTTGACGCGGTCGATGGCGCAGGGAACATTGCCGACATGGCGGGTTCCAGGGAAGATGCACGGCTGATCGAGGCAATACAGCTGACAGTGGCTTTGTGGCTGTTCGTCGCCGTGATCTATCTTCCCGTCCTTATCGACAGGCATGCCGGCGAAAGCTGGTTCAGCATCGGCCTTGATGCCTCCACCGTTTTCGTCTCCATGATATTCGCCACGCCCCTGTTCCTGGTGTTCCGCGACACCATCGGCAGGAGCCTAAAATATCGGGCACTGGTCCTCGGCACGGTGATCATTCTCACCGCCATTGTGCAATCGGCCTTCGACATCATGTTCACGGGCTGGGTCGCCAATAATTTCGAACGCGCTTGGTACGGCCTGCCGCGTGATCTCACTCGGGCTTATGGTGCCGCGTTCAACTATATCTGCGTTTTCTCGGTCAATCTCGCCCTGTTCCAATTGTCCATCGCGCGCCGTCGGGAGGCCAGTCAGGCAAAAAAACTCGTCGATGCCCAGTTCGCGGCCCAGCAGGCGCAGCTCGCGGCGCTCCGCTTTCAGCTTAATCCGCATTTCCTCTTCAACACGCTCAACGCCATATCCTCCATGATCGTCACCAACCGCAACGCGCAGGCGGAAAAGATGACGGAGAAGCTGTCCGGTTTCCTCCGCGCTTCGCTCGCTTCTGACCCGACAGAGCTGGTGCCGCTGGAGGATGAATTCTCGCTGATCGAGGAATATCTGGATATTGAGAAGGTGCGGTTCGAGGAGCGCCTGCACATCGATATCAGCTACACGCCGGAAGCAGCCTGCGTCTGGGTGCCCAGCTTCCTCCTGCAGCCGCTTGTCGAAAATGCCGTCAAATATGGCGTCGGACGGTCTAGCGAGCCTGTGACGGTCAAGATCGACGCCCGGATCGAGGACGCCCAGTTGGTCATCACTGTCGAAGATGACGGCCAGTTTTCAGGCGAAGACGGCACAGCGGTTGGGGCCAGCGTCGGGCTGAACAATGTGCGCCATCGCCTGGAGGCCATTTACGGCAAGCGCTCTACGCTGATCGCCAAGGCGCTTGATCGGGGCTTCGCAGCGATCATCCATATCCCTATCTGACCCCGGCCAGCCATAGGGCGCGCTCGCGACTCGCCGCGAAACCATTGGCGCGACGTCTCGTTTACGATAATCTCCCATGTCGGACCCGCGCGGAGTCTCGCTCTCGCGCCGGTCAGCGGAGTTGGGGGACATGCGCGTACTTCTGGTTGACGACGAAAGCCTTGCGCTCGACCGGTTGCGGACATTGTTCGCGGACATCGAAGGCGTTCAGGTCGTCGGCCAGGCCCGCGACGGCGCCATCGCCCTGGAAATGATGGAAGAATTGCGACCCGACCTCGTCATCCTCGACGTCCAAATGCCCGGCCGCAACGGCCTGCGGATCGCGGGCGACATCACGCTGGAGCCAAGACCCGAAGTGGTCTTCGTCACCGCCCACGAACATTATGCCCCCGATGCCTTTGAGGTCGACGCCGCCGATTATCTGCTGAAGCCAGTACGGTTCGACCGGCTGCGCCATGCGGTCGAGCGCGCGCGCCGCCGCCGCGACCTGCGCGATCAGGCCGAACGTGCGGAACATCTGGAGGAGGAACTGCGCGAATTGCGCGCGCATGGCGCAGGAGCGCGGGACAGCGCGGAAATCTGGGTTCCCGAACGCCATGGCCAGCGGCGGGTGCCCATCGGGTCGATAGACTGGATAGAAGCCGCCCGGGATTATGTCCTGCTGCATACCGATGTTCGCAGCCACATGCTACGCACCACCATGGCCGCGCTGGAGGAGAAGCTCGCCGGTACGCCCTTCGTCCGGGTGCATCGCTCCGCTTTCGTACAGCCGGATCGCGTGACCGAAATCCGCCGGTCGGGCCGTAGTGTGACGCTGGTGCTCAATGACTCCACCAACGTAACCGTCGGGCCCAGCTACGCTGCTTCGATCGAACAGGCGCTCGGCCTGGCCAAGCCAACGCTTTCAGGCCAGGACGCCCTGCCCCAGTCCACTCGTTGAAGTCGCCGCGACCAATAACATGGTTGTGACATAAAGCCCCGCCAGCGTCGTCATCATCGTGCGGAAATAATTGCCGGTCATCTGTTCGCTCCTTCCCACAGGTCCACGCTTTTCAGAGTGGTGAGGGCGCTATTTGCCTGCTGCCGAAGACAGTCCCGCGCATTGCGACGATGGCGCCGAGGAAAGCGACTGATATCCCGCCTGTCGACGAAGGCGCATATTCCGATGATGAAAATGTCACACCGTAACGATCGAACGAATCGTCTGAATATTCTCTTGGGTAAACAGCTATTTAAGTCCGATCACTCCGGAACGGAGCTATGCGGCTTACAAAGGTAATCGCCCAATTCATCCTCTCGTTCCATCCCGCGCAGGCATCCTTCCGTCGCCGGTCGATGGACCGCACTGCGCCTTTGGCACCACCACGATCACAGGAAGCAGACAGGGGAAAAACGCTGCAAGCTTCCGGCAAGGCGACCGGAGCGCGGGGGCGCAACCACGCATATTGCGTTACGAAAATGGAGAAATAGCCATGACAATGGCCATGCTCGCCGTCGCGGCGATTGGGAATGTCGCGTTCAGTTTGGCGCTGGGCGGCCTCGCCGCCGTCTGCGCATCAGGGCATATTATGCCGCGCGGACTTCGACAGGACCATCGCGAAGCTTATGCTCACTAACCGAATGAAAGCCCGGAGGGTCGCACCTCTCCCGAACCTGCTCTACAACCCACCCACGACATCACGCACCGGATCCGGCGCAGCGTCTTCGCCCAGGATCAATCCAATCTGCCTCTCCAAAAACGCGCGCTGATCCTGCGGCATCCATTGCTGCTGATCGAACACTGTCTGCACCGCCATGCCCTGAAGCATGATCAGCAGGGATTGCGCGCACGCATTCAGGTCGTCCCGTGCGCCATACCGGTCGCGGATGGCTTCGCTGATGATGCGTCGCGCATTCGCCAGCCACCAGGTCTGCTCGGCGGCGAGTTCGGGATCATTGGCCGTCACGCTCCAGAAGGCGAAATAGACCCGCCATGATCGCACGCCTTCATCGCCCTGCGGAAGGAAAGTCTCAAGAGCGCCGATCAGGTCCCTGCGATCACTCGCCCGCGCCGCATCAAACCGCCGCTGGGTTTCCTCGGCCGCCGCGCGATAGGCAAGCAGCAGCAGTTCGCGCTTGTCAGCAAAATAATGGCTGACCACCGCCGTGCTGTATCCGGCGGCGGCCGAAACCTTGCGCACGGTCGCCTGCTCCAATCCGCCATTGGCGATCAGGTCGGCGGCAATCAGGGCGGTGTGCCGCCTTCTGGCTTCATGGTCGACGGGGCTGGGCATGGAACGTTGAACACTCACCTATCACAAGCTGCAGCTTTGCGGCCCGGGTTACCGATATAACATCCGTTATAAATGCCTGCTGCTGCGGACTGCAAGCAGCGGCGCTGAGAAAAGAAGGAGCTGGATATGGTGGATCGCCCGAATAACGCAACATGGCTGGTTCTTCGATGAGCGAGACGTTCGATTATATCATCGTCGGCGCCGGTTCTGCCGGTTGCGTGCTTGCCAACCGTCTTTCGGCCGATCCCTCAGTCCGGGTCTTACTCCTGGAAGCTGGCGGCGCCGACACCAGTCCCCTCATCCATATGCCCAAGGGCATCGGCAAACTGGTGCTGAACCCGAAACATGCCTGGCACTTCGCCGTGCAGCAACCACGCGAGGAAGGCATGGCGCCGTCCGAAATGTGGGTGCGCGGCCGTGGGCTTGGCGGGTCCAGTTCCGTGAACGGCATGATCTACATTCGCGGTCAGCCGGAAGATTATCAGGACTGGGAAGCCAGAGGCGGAACAGGCTGGGGCTGGCAGGAGATGAAGAAGGCCTTCATCGCGATCGAGGATCATGAATTGGGCGCGGATGGGACACGCGGCGCTGGCGGCCCCGTCCATGTCAGCACCGGCAAGTTCCGCTACCCCGTCGCCGAGGCGCTGATCAAGGCCGGTGAACAGATGGGCCTGGAACGCCGCGAAGACCTGAACCGGGAGGAGCAGGAGGGCGTCGGCTACTACCCCCACAATATCAAGCGCGGCAAACGCCAGAGTGCAGCCGTCGCTTTTCTCAATCCCGCCCGCTCCCGCTCCAACCTGCGCATCGTCACCGGCGCACTGGTGGACCGCGTCTTGTTCGATGGCCGCCGCGCGGCCGGCGTCGCCGCGCGCGTGAACGGCCGGAAGACTGTGTATCGCACGCAAGGCGAAGTCATCCTGTCGGCAGGCGCGCTCCTCAGCCCCAAGCTGCTGCAGCTGTCGGGCGTCGGCGATCCGGAAAGCCTGCGCGCTCTGGGCATTGCGCCCGTGGCCGAAAGCCCGGATGTCGGCCGCCGGATGCGCGAGCATCTGGGCTTTTCCATTCCCTATCGCCTCGTCAATGATCGCGGCATCAACCATCACTTCCACGGCCTTGGTCTGGCCGCCAGTGTCCTGCGCTATTACGCCACGCACAGCGGTCCGCTCGCCACCGGTCCTTTCGAGGTCGGCGCGTTCGTGAAGACCGAGCCGCAGGTCGATCGCCCGGATGCGCAGCTCTATATGGGCGCCTTCACCTTCGCGCGCGGGGACGACAATTTCCCGGTCCCGCTGGCCGATGTCGAGCGCGTTCCGGGCCTCACCATGTACGGCCAGCTCCTGCGCCTGACGAGCGAGGGCGACGTGTCGATCGCCTCGCGCGATCCGGACACGCCGCTCGCCATCACGCCGAACTGGCTCAAGACCCCGGAGGATCAACACGCAGCCATCGCCATGGTGCGCTACATGCGGACCTATATGCGTCAGCCCGCCATCGCCTCCTATGTGGGTGAGGAGTTGGTGCCGGGCGCACAATGCGAAAGCGACGAGGATATCCTGCGCGCGTTCCGCCGCCTCTCGCTTTGCGGCACGCATGCCGTCGCGACCTGCCGCATGGGCAATGACAACCGCGCCGTGGTCGATGACCGTCTGCGCGTGCGCGGCGTCGAGGGCCTGCGCGTCGTCGACTGCTCGATCATGCCCAGCCCGGTCTCGGGCAATACCAACGCGCCTGCCATGGCCGTCGGCTGGCGTGCCTCTGACCTCATAATAGAAGATCGCCGAAACGGCGCACGGTAGGAGAGATGCAATGCAGGATTACGATGTAGTCGTCCTCGGCACGGGGGCGGCTGGCCTTACTGCGGCCATCACCGCCCACGAACATGGCGCCCGCGTCGGCGTGATCGAGAAGGCGGAAACGGTCGGCGGCACGAGCGCCTGGTCAGGCGGCCAGATATGGATACCCAATAATCCGCACGAGCTTGCAGCCGGCAAGGAAGGCAGTCGCGACAAGGCGCTGACCTATCTCATGTCGCTGTCCCACGGGATGATCGACCAGGCGATGGCCGAAGCCTTCATCGACACGGGTCCGGAAATGGTCAATTTCCTGGAAGAGCGTACGCCAGTGGAATTCTATACGATTGGCGAATTCCCTGATTATCATCCGGAATTTCCCGGCGGCCTGCCGGAGGGCGGCCGAACGCTGGAATGCCCGACCTATCCCTATGGCGAGTTGGGCGCATGGAAGGACCGGGTCGGCACCTCGCCCTATTATCCCGACTTCACCTTCACCATCGGCGAGACGACACTGGGTAAGTCGGTGCCCACCCCTGCCTCGCCGGAGGTCAAGGAACAGCGCCGACGCGACGACGAGCGCGGCATGGGCCTCGCGCTGATCGGCCGTCTGCTCAAAGGGTGCCTCGATCGCGGGATAGAGCCGCATACTAATGCCCGCGCGCTCGAACTGGTGATCGAGAATGGCGCGGTCGCCGGCGTGAAATTCGAGGGGCCGGACGGTCCCTTCACCGTGAAGGCAAAGTCCGTCATCCTCGCCACCGGCGGCTTTGAGTGGAACAAGGACCTGATCCGCGCCTTCACGCGCGGTCCCCTCACCCACCCGGTCTCGATCAAGACAAACACCGGCGACGGCCTCAAGATGGCGATGCGCGTCGGCGCGATGCTCGGCAACATGCGCGAGGCGTGGTGGATGCCGGTGATCGAGGTCCCGACCGAGATCAACCCGATGGGCCGCCAGCTTCTCACCTATGAACGCACCATGCCCGGCACACTGATGGTCAACCGCCATGGCAAGCGATTCACCAACGAAGCGTCCAATTACAACGCCTTTGGCGCGGCCTTCCATGAACAGGACGTCAGCCGCTTCGAATATGGCAACCTTCCCTGCTGGCTGATCTTCAATCAGGATTTCTATACCAAATGGCCGTTCGTCGGCGGCCTTCCCGATTCCTTCGGCGACGGCGCCACGCCGCCCCAATGGATCCCCAGCGCCAGCACGCTGGAGGAACTGGCCGCGCGCGTCGGCATCGACGGCCCGCAACTCGTCAAGACGGTCGCTACCTTCAACGGATATGCCGAAGCCGGCGAAGACCCTGATTTCCGGCGCGGCGAAAGCGCCAACGATCTGTGGTGGGGGGACCCCGCCCATCGCGGCAGCAAGCGTGCCACCCTCGGCCCACTGGGCGAAGGGCCTTACTACGCCGTGGAGGTCAAGAGCGGTTGCCTTGGCACCAAGGGCGGTCCGCAGACCGATACGCGCGCGGGTGCTCGACGTGGATGGCGCGATCATCCCCGGCCTGTTCGCGGCGGGCAATGTCATGGCCTCTCCCATGGGCATGACCTATGGCGGCGGCGGCGGCACGCTCGGACCGGGCATGGTCTTCGGCTATCTCGCGGGCAAGACCGCTGGCGAGAGAGCTACAGCCAGGCAGGA
>JAHFPU010000143.1 GCA_023266635.1 Sphingobium sp. | reverse complement strand
GTATCAAAATCACTGCGAAGAGGGATCGGCATGACAAACTCCAATGGTTCGCCACTTTGAATCAACTCAGACCGCCCTTGGCAACCCCACATGAGTCAGATCTTCTGAAATCTGGTATAAGACCTCATCAAAGCTCATCTCCTTGGCAATCCAATTGTCGATAAGAGATGAAACTGCATCTCCAATCTTGGTGCGCCGATCCCGAGTTTCCGGAGCAAAACTGCTCCAGTCGAATGGGACGCTGATCCTCATATCTCGGAGCCATTCGTTCCGCTCATCGTCCAGAATGTCATCAACGTCGAAATTCAAGTTTGGTTCGGTGCCGGTAACGAAGGCTTCGGCAAACGCTTCAACTTGAATGAGTTGTATCTCGTCTGTGCTCACAAAGCTGATATCGCCGCCAATGTGCTCCTGCGTATCTCGCAATTCTTTCGCGAATGGACTGACGATGGTCTCGTCGTGATGGATATTCGAGTGCGGCAAAATGATCTGCTGTAGGAGGACAGCTTCATTAATTAGTCGCGAAACGTCTGTCCAAAAAGTCGTGTGTTTATCCTCGCGCCGCGAACCGCTTCGGACCTTGTGCAATCACTGAATGCAAATTGATCGAGATAAATGACCTTCTTTTCAAGTTTAGGCAGCATCTCTCCATGAGAGTAGCGGCATTTGGTGCATCGCTTGCGCAAGGCATTTCCACCAGCCGAAAGGACACCGAAACTTTCTGGTGATCGACATTTTGGGCATGTCTCGAAGGGTGGGCGCTCCCACGTGAAAGGCCTTTTCTTTTCCTCACCGTCGCTCATATTGCTCCTAGAGTACATGTTTGTGATGTTCAAATCGCCACAATCGTTTTCTGTGAGCTATTAGCGTCTGAAACTGCCAGAGTGTTGAGCGTCTAGAACGAATTAGTATTATTGATCTCTGTTCCAATGCCAGCTGCATATGGTCCGTCAAAATAAATCAAAGGCAGGCCCCAGCCTTCACGTTCCCCTATCCCCTGTCCTACACCCCACCACCCATGCTCTATTCCCCCGCATGGAACAGCACCCTACCCCCACCCCTTCGCTCGCCGCGCCTCGTGGCGTGACGTCCCCCAACCCCGCGCACTGGACGCCCGCCAAGCAGCGCATCTTCCTTGTCGCCCTGTCCGACACCGGCAATGTCGTGCGCGCCGCGCGGGCGGCGGGGATGACGGCGCGGAGCGCGCATCGGCTGCGAGAAAGGCTGGCGGGCACGCCGTTCGACCGCGCCTGGTCCCAGGCGATCGCCCATGTCGCGCGGATGCAAGGGAACCCGTTCGATCCCGCCCTGATGCCCGCCCCCGCGCCTGCCGCCAGGACATCGCCCGGCCCGGCGACGCCGCGATGAATCATCTTACCTCCGTTCGTCCTGAGCCTGTCGAAGGGCTGCCCTTCTTCGACGCCTTGAGAGAAGGGCAGGGCTTCGACACTGGCGCGAGTCACGCGCCTCGCGCCAGCAGCCCGAACGGATCTGATATGGCGTTTGGAACCGCAGGTGAGACTCACATGCGACGCACATGGGACTCAAGTGAGACTCAGGTGAGACTCACCAGCGACGTAAGTGCGACGCACATGGGACGTAACCGCGACCTACATGGGACTCAGGTGCGACGTTTGTGCGACCTTGTTGCGACTTTCCGGGCCAAAACGCGTAATCACCCGCAACTTCCGCAACTTCGTAGGATTTTCCGGTCCGCACCGTCCGCCGCGCTCCATGAACAGGCCGATGATCCGGGCGGCAGGCCGCTCAATAACTCCACTGCACCTGCGCGCGCACCAGATTGCCCTTGGCCCGGCCGAACCGCCGTTCATCAGCCTCGCGCCGCTCCATATTGGCATAGGCCAGGGTGAGTTCCAGCGCGTCGATGATCTGCCATTCGAAGCCCAGCTCGATCTCGTTCGTCTCCAGCCGCGGGGCGTTCGTGCCGGCCTTCCATCCGCCGCGATACCGCTGCCAGCGCCCATAGGGGATCACCCTGCCCATGCCGATATCGCCGACATTATACATCAGCTGGACATATCCGCCGCTGCCCCTGGTCGATCGGATGGCGTTGATCGCATTGTCATATTGCGGCCCCCGGCCCCAGGTCCATTCCCCCTGTACGCCGATGGGCTGCGGATAGAGCATGGCGTGGACGACATAATGGTCATCCTTGTAATTGATCGCGCTGACCCCGCCGGACCGCACCTCCGGCCGGACCCTGTTGAACATCACCGATCCGCCGATCTCGACCACCTGCCCCGCAAATGCGGAGCCCAGGCCATCCAGCTCGAACGGCCAAGTCGCCATGGCGACCTTCGCAAAGCCCTCATTCTGCTCCGTCCGGTTGACGCCCTGCCCATTATAGAGGGCGAGCGCGAACGCGCCGTAATTGCCGAACAGCTTCTGCTTGTCCTCGGCCAGCCGATCCCAGATCTTCTGCACGCGCGGTGGCGTGTAGTAGAGGACGACACCCAGGTCGCGCTCGCTCGGCACCACGCTGTTCAGCGCATCGGACCGGTCGAGCGTCAACCGGTTGGACGAGGACTGGAGGTTTTCCCATCCGAACGGCACCTTCGACTGGCCGAAGCGCAGCTTGAGCGCATGGTCGTCGGTCAGGAACCAGTCGACATAGGCGTCGCGCAACTGCCCGAAATGCTCGCGCCGTTCCCCGTTGGACTGGGCGTTCACGGCGGAGGCGAAATCGGTCTGGAAATACAGCGCCAGATCGTCCGTCACATTGCCCTGCAGGACCAGCCGGGCGCGGCGGAGGGAGAAACCGCCATTCTCGTTGATCGACGCATCATGCACGGACCGCAACCGGGACTGGCCGGACGGCGCCGTCTTGTCCCCGTCGATAAAGCCATTGTACCGCATCTGCGTATAACCGCGCAGTTGCAACTTCTCGTACCAGGCCTTCTTTCTCTTGGGCGCGTCGGCCATGACTATAGGGGGAGCCGCCTCGGCTTGCTTGGCGTCGGCAACCTGCCCCGCCGCAACGGGTGCGGAGGCATCGGCCGTCGCTGTCGGCGACGCTGGCGTCGCCCCGTCTCCACCACCGGCAGCAACAGGCCGCGCCGCCCGCAGCGCGCGCAATTCCGCCCTCAGTTCATCGATCTGTTTCTGCAGATCCTCGACCGTCTGCGCCGCCGCGCCTGCGGGAGTGAAGAGCAGCGCACATGCTGCCGCAATACCGGTAGATCGCCGCATGGTCGCTCCGCTTTTCCGAAAATGGACAGCCGTGCGGTAGCGACCCAATTGGGCGCTTTTATTAAGTTTTTGTATCCCGTTCCTTCCCCTGTGTTTCTTGTTGTTTCTGGATATTGGCAGTTACTTGGATTCCCCTGCAATATTGTCGCTCATGGCGGGAGAAATATCGGACAGCCGGCACTGGCTGAACCTCCCCTCCACACCTTTTCCTTGCTCTTTCGGAACGATCGGGTTCAGAGCCGGTTCAACGGCGATGCCACAGGCTGGCGCATATCCGGCCCCCTGATGGCCCGACTATTGGAGACGAGATTCCGTGAAACGCCCCCGCACATCCGCTCAAAAACTCACCCTCGCGCTGGCGCTCCCGTTGGCTTTGGGCGCACCGGTCGCCCTGTCCCTGCTGCCCGCTGCGCCCGCCGCAGCACAGCAATCTGCTGCGCAGCAATCCGACCTGCAGAAGGTCAACGCCTATATCCGCGCCGTCACCTCCATGACCGCCGACTTCACCCAGACGGATCGCAACGGCCAGGCGCTGACCGGCAAGCTGACCTTGAAGCAACCCGGCAAGATCCGCTTCCAGTATCAGAAGGGCGTGCCCCTGCTGATCGTCGGCGACGGCAAGGCGCTGACGGTCATCGACTATGAGGTGAAGCAGGTGCAGCGCTGGCCCATCGGCAATTCGCCGCTCGGTGCGTTGCTCGACCCGAGCCGCGACCTCAGCAAGTTCGGCAAGGTCATCCAGACCGGCGACCCCTCAATCCTGAGCGTCGAGGCGCGCGATCCCAAGCGGCCGGAGTTCGGCACCATCACCATGATCTTCCAGCGCAAGGCCTCCGCCCCCGCCGGGCTGGAGCTATACGGCTGGGTCGCGCTCGATTCGCAGAACAACCGCACATCGGTGCGACTCAGCAATCCGCAGTTCGGCGTTCCGGTCCCGGATTCGGCGTTCAAGTGGACTGATCCCCGTCCGAAGGGCCGCGCGGGATGACGAAATGGGCCTTTGGCGCGATGGCCCGTAAAGCTTACGCTTTCGTTCATCTGCCGCTCATATGCCCGGCGCTAATTATGAGTCCACGGCGCAGTTGAGGCCGGGGATTTCCCCCCTGTTACCCTTGGCCCTCGGCTCCGTCGCGAAGCGCACAAAGGCGCGATCGAGACCCCCGTTCCACGCCCCCGGAGCGGGGGTCTTTCGTGTCTGGCGATCCTCTTGCACCCCTGCCTTTAGGCCCCTAGGGAAATGGGATGTCTCAAACCCTCAAGATCGCCTCCTGGAACATCAACAGCGTCCGCGCCCGCATCGACATCGTGGAACGCTTCCTTGTCGAGGAATCCCCGGACATCCTCTGCCTTCAGGAAACGAAGGTGATGGACGACATCTTCCCGGAGGCCATGTTCCGCAAGCTCGGCTACACCTACCAGATTCTCCACGGCCAGCGGATGCACCACGGCGTCGCGATCATGAGCCGGGTGCCGGTACGAGAGGACGACCGCTTCGACTGGCAGGCCAACGGCGAGGCCCGGCATGTCGGCGTGCGTCTCGACAATGGCGTGCGGATCGAGAATGTCTATGTGCCCGCCGGCGGCGACATTCCCGACGCTGAACTGAACCCGAAATTCGGCCAGAAACTGGCCTTCCTGCAACGGATGATCGACTGGTCAACCGCGCTGGATAGCAAGCCGACGATCCTGACCGGCGACTTCAACATCGCCCCGCTGGAATGCGACGTGTGGAGTCACAAGCAGTTGCTCAACGTTGTCAGCCACACGCCGATCGAGTGCGAGATATTGGGCCGGCTGCAGGTGTCGAACGACTGGGTGGACCTTGGCCGAAAATTCTACCCCGCCCCCGAACGTCTCTACACCTGGTGGAGCTACCGAGCGCAGAACTGGGCCGAGTCTGACCGTGGACGCCGTCTGGACCACATGTGGGTGACGCCCGACATTGCGGATAAGGCGATCAGCCACCGCGTCGCCGAACCGACCCGCGGATGGATCAAGCCCTCCGACCATGTACCGCTGATCACGGAATTTGCGTTCTGATGAACCCGAAAAGCGCAGCCAGAGCTATCGACGCCCTGCGCCGCGGCTGGCCTGTTGCGGTACAAGCCGATGACGGCGCTTGTCATGTGATGGCCATCGAAGGCGCCGATGACGTTACCCTCGGCACATTCGATCCGGAGGGCAAAGCTGCGCTTCTGGTGTCCTCCTCCCGAGCAGAAACGCTGAAGCTCACCAACCAGCGCGCAGCCGCTGACCCGGAAATGCCCGTGCTGATCGAACGGTCGCCTTGGATCAACCGGGATATCGCAACGTCAATCGCCGATCCCGTGCGCGACCTCGGCACCCCGCTCAAGGGACCATTCCGCGCCGGAAAGATCAATGCGCCCCACGCCGCGAAATCCGCCCTGCACCTGGCGCGGCTCGCCGGCATACTGCCCGCCTTCTTCATCGACGGCTCCGGACCCGTAGAGGCCAGCGTCAATGTTGAGGACATCACAGCTTATGACGATGCCGCCCGCCTCGCTATCGCGACGCGCGCCCGCCTGCCAGTCTCCGCCAGCGAGGACGCCGAGATCGTCGCCTTCCGCAGCCCCGAGGAACCGCGCGAGCATATTGCGCTGATCGTCGGGAAGCGGGACAGCAGCCCTCCTGTCGTGCGCCTGCACAGCGAATGCCTGACCGGCGACGTACTCGGTTCGCTCAAATGCGACTGCGGCCCGCAATTGCATGAAGCGCTACACCAAATCTCCGATGCGCCCTGGGGCATACTGCTGTATCTCCGCCAGGAAGGGCGCGGAATCGGGCTGGTCAACAAGCTGCGCGCCTATGCGCTGCAGGATCAGGGGTTCGATACCGTCGACGCCAACACCCGCCTGGGCTTTGCCATCGACGCGCGGGATTTTTCGGTGGCTGCGCGCATGCTCAACCTGCTGGGCGTTAGCGAAGTGCGGCTGCTGACCAACAATCCGGCGAAGGTTGCGGGACTGGAAGCAGCAGGCGTGAAGGTGAAGGAACGGCTCCCACTCGCTATAGAAGCCAATCCGCACAACGAACGCTATCTGGTTACAAAGCGCGACCGAACGGGCCACCAGCTTTGAACATCATCGCCGTCGATACCAAGGCGCGACGGCTACGGTTCGGTGACATCGACATCCCCTGCGCCATCGGCAAGGGCGGTAGCTGCCCGGCAGACGCGAAGCGGGAAGGCGATGGCTGCACGCCTTTGGGGACCTGGCCGATCAGGGGCGTCATGCTGCGGCCCGGCAGGATTTCGCTAGACCAATATCCAACCGCACCCTGGAGATGGACGCGGGAAGGCGATGGATGGTCAGACGATATCGCCGATCGGAATTATAACCGACCGGTCCATCTACCATACAACCTCTCCGCCGAGACGCTGCAGCGGGAAGACCGGGCCTATGACGTGATCGTCGTACTGGGAGATAATGAATCGCCGCCCATACCTGGCGCTGGCAGCGCGATCTTCTTCCACATCTGGGTTGAGGGCAGGCCCACGGAGGGGTGCGTCGCCATAGCACCCGAAGACATGCGGCGGATCGTGCCAATGCTGACATCAAACACGGTTATGCAGGTGTTTTGAGGGTTGGCCCAATAGCCTCAGGCAGGCACCGCTTCCTTCACCCGCTCCGCCGGCTCCTCCGTGATAGCGCCCGCGGCCTCCAGCAATCGGCGCTCCAGTGTTTGCAGACGCGCCTTGCTCTCCACTTTTCCACCCAAGAGGTCGGTCAGGTAGAAAGTATCCACCGCGCGCTCACCATAGGTGGCGACATGGGCGCTATGTACGGTCAGCTTCGACTGGAAAAGCGCATTGGCGAGTGAGAACAACAGCGCCGGACGATCGCGCGCATTGACCTCGACCACGGTGAAGCGGTTCGACGCCTTGTTATCGATCAGGACATTAGGGACGATCAGGAAGGCCTCAGCGCGGGTCCGCGACAAGGGCCGCGCTTCCAACTTGGAAACCAGCTTATGACGGTTGGCGAGCGCTTCCTCAATACACCGTTCGATCCGGGCGAGTTGATCGGGATTATCGAACCGGCCACCCAGCGGGTCCTGCACTAGGAAATTGTCGATCGCCATGCCATCGCGCATGGTGTGGATGCGCGCATCGATAATATTGCCGCCCGCTAGATGAATGGCACCGGCAATGCGGTAGAAAAGCCCCGGATGATCGGCTGCGTAAACGGTCACAAGCGTAGCGCCACGCCGTGGATATCCCTCAGCGGCAATCGACAGTGAAGCATCTCCGGCCGCAAGGATATGCCGGACGTTATGCTCCAATATGTCTTCGGGTTCAGCGACCCAGTATGACTCCGGAAGGCGCTTGGTAAGGCTGGCGAAAGCCGCTTCAGGCAATGCAAGGACATCGCGCAGGGCACGCTGCTTTGCCGCAACCCGTTCGCTGCGCCCTTTTTGCTTGTGACCGAGGCGAAGGACCTCCTCCGCTGCATCATAAAGGTCGGATAGCAACTGACGCTTCCAGCCGTTCCAGACGCCAGGACCTACCGCGCGGATATCAACGACCGTCAGGATCAGGAGCAAACGCAAGCGCTCCGGACTTTGCACCACTTCGATGAAATCGAGGATCGTCTTATAGTCCGACAGGTCGCGCTTGAAGGCCGTTGCCGACATCAGGAGATGGTAGCGCACCAGCCATGACACCGCCTCTGTTTCCGCCGCCGTCAGGCCGAGGCGTGGACATAATTTGACGGCAACGTCCGCCCCGAGAATGCTGTGATCACCGCCCCGCCCCTTGGCGATGTCATGCAGCAGCACCGCGACATAGAGCGCGCGGCGAGAGATCAGCTTGTCCATGAGATTCGATGACAGGGGGTGATCGTCCTTGAATTCCCCCTTCTCTATTTTCGCAAGCAGGCCGACCGCGCGGATCGTATGCTCGTCCACCGTATAGTGGTGATACATATCGAACTGCATCTGCGCCACGACACGGCCGAAGTCCGGAATGAAGCGTCCAAACACGCTCGCCTCATTCATCCAGCGCAAAACCGTTTCGGGATCGCGTGGCGACGTCAGGACATCCATGAACGCAGCGTTGGCGCGGGGATCTTTGCGGACCTTGGCGTCGAT
>JAHFPU010000142.1 GCA_023266635.1 Sphingobium sp. | reverse complement strand
CAAACTCTGCAAAATCGCGTCGCTCCCGGCGCCACGCAAAACCGCGCCTCGCGACAGGCGCACAACGTCAAATCAAGCTGTCGCAGCCCCCGTCGGCGGCGTGATGAATAGGACAGGCTAGAGCGCCCCTTCGCCGCGATCCTCGGCGTGGGCGGCGCTGTCTGCGGCGTGTCCGGCGCAATCGCGGTGGCGGGCGCTGTTGGCGCGAAGAAAGAAGATACGGCGGTGACAATCACGATCGTCGTGCTGTGGGCAATCGTGATGATTTTCGCGCTGCCGCTGGTGAGCCGCCTGCTGCTGTTGCCAACAGGCGTGGCGGGGGCATGGATCGGTACGTCCGAATTTGCCGATGCGGCCGGTATCGCGGCAGCGCAAGCCTATGGCGGCTATGCGGGTAACGTCGCGGGGATCACCGGTAATGCCGAGCAGGCGCTGCAGGCCTTCACGCTCGTCAAGGTCGTCGGCCGGGACGTATGGATCGGCATATGGGCGGTCGGACTCGCAATCCTGGCGACGACCCGGTGGGAGACACAGAGTGTGGGCAGCAAGCCAGATGCGCGGGAAATCTGGCGGCGCTTCCCGAAATTCGTGCTGGGCTTTTTCCTGGCCTCGGCGCTGATAACCGTCGCGACGGCTAGCTACGATCTCGCGACTTATAACAAGGTCGCGACACCGGGCCTGATCGCGCCGGTGAAAGATCTTCGCACCTGGTGCTTCATCTTCTGCTTCTTCAGCATCGGCCTGACCACGCGCGTCCGCGATCTTGCGGTTGCCGGACGCAGGCCGGTCGCCGCCTTCACGGTCGGCGTGGCGGTGAATGTTGTCCTTGGCTTCGTCCTGTCGGTCTATGTCTTCGGATCGTATTGGGCGGCGCTCGGCCAATGAGCGTATTGGCGGCTCTACGCGATTGGCCGTCCAAGGGGGCTGAAGAGTGCTGCAGCCAGTGCGCGCATTTTCATGCTGATCCTGCGGCGTTGGAGGCGGCGCTGCCCGGACTTGCAATCCTGTCTTCGGCGCATGCGTCTGTGCGCAGCGAGGACGGCCTTTGCCTGCGGCAGGACCGCATGACCAATGGGCTGCGACGCTGCCCGGACTTTGCGCCCACCGCCCGATAGAGTCCGAACGCAAAAAGGCGCGACCCGAAGGCCGCGCCCATTAAAGCCGATAGTGCCTCAGGCGGCGGATTTTTCGCGCTGTTGCGCGGCGTAGCGATTTTCCGGTTCGGGCAGGCCCAAATGCGACCGGAAGGTTTCCCCTTCATAGTCCGTGCGGAACAGGCCGCGGGCCTGAAGGATCGGGATCACTCGGTCGACGAACAGCGCCAACTGTCCCGGCAAAGGTTCGAACAGCACGAAGCCGTCGGCAACGCCGGTTTCGAACCATAGCTGAAGCTGATCCGCGACCCTTTCGGGCGATCCGACAAATGCGCCGCGCGGCGTGGCGAGCCGCTCCGCCACCTGCCGCAGGGTCAGATTTTCCGCCTCGACTTCCGCCAGAATGCGCAATGTCGCGCTCTGCTGGCTGTTCAGCCCGATATGGAGGACATCCGGGAATGGGGCATCGAGATCATATTGGCGGAAGTCATGGTCGTTGAATGTGCGCGACAGGAAGCCAAGGCCCGTATCGATCGATTCCAGCGCCGCAAGTTCACGATACCGCGCCTCTGCGTCCTCGTCCGTGTCGCCGACGATGGGCGCGATGCCGGGAAGAATGAACAACTGGTCGGGATCGCGGCCGAAGCCCTTCGCCCGCGCCTTGACATCGCTATAATAGGCCTGACCTTCCGACGGTGTAGCCGCGTGAGTGAAAATCACCTCCGCCCGCTGGGAAGCGAAGTTGCGACCATCTTCGGATGCGCCCGCCTGGAAGATCACCGGCTGCCCCTGCGGCGTGCGCTTGATGTTCAATGGCCCGCGCACCTGGAAGAACTCGCCCTTATGGTCGAGCCTGTGCAGAAGATCGGGATCGACGAACTGGCCGGTCTCCTTGTCGGCAACATGCGCGCCGTCTTCCCAGCTATCCCAAAGGCCCTGAACAACGTCGAGATATTCAGCGGCGATGCGGTAACGGACGGCGTGTGGCGGATGCTCCGTCTTGCTGAAGTTTGCGGCGGTGTCGCCAAGCCAGGACGTGACGATATTCCACCCTGCACGGCCCCCGCTCAGATGATCCAGCGAGGCGAACTGGCGGGCGACGTTGAACGGTTCGGAATAGCTGACCGTCAGCGTGCCGACGAGGCCGATGCGCGATGTGGTCGCGGCCAGCGCGGACAGGATCGTGATCGGCTCAAACCGATTGAGATAATGCGGGCTGGACTTCTCGGTGATCGACAGGCTGTCGGCGACGAAGAGGAAGTCGAATTTGCCGCGTTCTGCGATAGCGGCCTGCTCCTGATACCGGGCAAGGCTGGTGCTTGCGCTATTATCACGATCCGGATGGCGCCAGTCATTCCAGGTGCGTCCGACACCGTGCAGGATGAATCCAAGCTTGATATGGGGCGATTTGGCCATGGCCGTTCCTTACAAAGCAGGGGAAAGGCCCACGATCTATGCCTGGTTCGCGCCGCGCACTAACGCGTTGTGGTCAACCGCATATGACTTGCGCAAATAGTGCTGACCGGCATTCGCGCCGCCACAGGATTTGCCTGGGCTAAGCGTTTACAGATTGCTTCTGCGCCATCAGCCACGTCATCGCGGCGTTGGCCGACACGAAGAAATTGATCACCTCCCCCTGCGTAAGGGCGCGGCGCATCTGCATTTTCACAAGATTGGAGCCGACCAGCAACGCGACGCGATCCCCCGGCACATATATCCGCTTTGTGGAGGATTGGACGAGGGCCTGCCCCTCAGGCGTGTGAGGGAGCAGGTTTACAGCGTCGATAAGCACCCGAATGGGCCTGCCCAGACTCCGCCATTTCCTTACGATACCATCGTTCTCGTCGAAATGCCTTCGCAGCGTCTCGAGATCAAAGAAGCCTTGTACCGTCATCTTGATGACACCGTTCCTGACGTCCTCTTCTATGACGTAGGCCGGTGCAGTCTCAATGGCATATGCGGGCGACATGCGGCCGAGAGTAAGAGGCAAAGTTTAAGTAGAGGCGGTGATATATGTCATCAAACGCCATGATCCTTACGACTTTAGTCGTAATTCAGAAACTCTTAGATCTACGACCGATGCAACTTTGCCTTCTATTAATGTTGCCCTGCTGAAACGATGTTTCATATTCCTATGCAGAGCAAAGACACCCATGATCGAACTGACCGTCAATTCCACCACGGGCATTATCAAGACCGTGGGCACGGGAACATGGGATGCCGAAGAGGTTGACGAGCATTACCGCCGCATCGAATTCATCATCGCCGACTTTCGCACCCACGGCAAACCGATCCGCATGTTCGCCGATGTTTCCAATGCCGACATCCAGTCGCCGGAAATCGAAGCCAAGATCAACGCCCACTCGATGCGCCTCTATCAGCCGGGCGACCGGATTGCGCTCGTCGTCAAAAGTTCAATCCTAAAGGCCCATGTCCGTGAGGCTGCCGCGCAGGACATGGCGTTGTTCTGCTCTCATAACGCCGCCGAGACATGGCTCTTGGCGCATGACCATCAGGCCTGAGGAAACTAGCGTCGCCAAACTGCCCGGCGAAAATAGCTGCGGAAGAGGTTTTTCAGACGGTGCGCGCGGCCAATGACCAAGTCTGCGGCGCAAACATAGATTTACGCTAAACCTGCAAGGGTGGCGGGCCACACCCGATAGCGATGAGCACTCCGCCTACGCTGTAGCGCTACGATAGCAATCGCGGTTTCCGACCCCCAGTAGGGCCACTGAGGATGCCACGTTTTTCATTCGAAAGCAGATATTCCTTCAATCAGCGGCTCGGCCAAATGGGCTTCCAGATCCTGATGTCGCGCGGGCGCTCCAGAAGATCCTCGAGCGCGGCATGCCAGGCCTCTCGATAGGGGCGGTTCAATTGAACCTTCACCACATCGTCGCGATCGGTCCATGTCTCGTGCAGTTGGAACAGGTCCGGATGGTCGGGATCGACGTGGAGAGCGGCGCAAACAAAGGTCGCTTCATGGCGCATCGCCTCCAGCACGGGCATCAGCAGCGCCAGGAACCGCTCCCGTTGAGCTGATCTCACATGAAAAGTGATGACATAGGTCTCGCTCATTGGCCGATCCTCTGGGCAGGGTCTGCGGCAAGGCGCGCGGCATCAGTGACCATGAGGTCGTAGGCCACACCTTCATAGACGATCAGTTCGGCGTGCGGGATGATGGCGGCATAGCGATGGGCGCTCGCCTCGACCGGAGCGGACACGTCTCGATCACCATGGACGACAAGCGCCGGCAGTTTGAGCGCTGCCGTTTCCGGCGTCAGGTCCGCCTCGGCAATCGTGCGCAGGCCGGTTTCGTTCTGCGCCGGCATCGTTTCGCCCCAGATGCGCGAGTCCATCGCCCATCCCGCCATCAGCAGGACCGGGGGACCGCGTCCCCAGTCGCGAACGACGAGGGCATGGCCACCGCGTCGCGCGACGCATGCCGGGCTCATGCTGCGTTCCCATCGAGAAAGCCGATCACTTCGGCGATACGGCCGGTCGCATCCAGTCGCACAACATCGGTGCCGGCTGCGACCGGTGCACCGTTCGTCGGCGCCAACGTCCAGGAGAAACGGACGAAATCGCCATGACCATCGGGCGTGCCGACCAGCGTAAAGCCGTGTCCCGGAAACTGGGCGCGCGCGCCGGCGATCATCGCGTCTATACCGTCATGGCCCGCGCCGGACATCACCGGATCGGCATAGCGTGCGTCCACGCTCCAGCTCTCCGACAGGCGCGCGCGGCGCGATTCGTCATTCGCGTCGTTCCAGAGTGCGATATAAGTTTCGGCAGTGCTGTTCGGATCGGTCATCATCTGGCTCCTTGCTGTCGATGCAAAGGTGACGGTTCACAGCAGCAGAAGCGATTACCTCACAGGTAATGTGTTCGCCGAGCCGGTATGATAGTGATGCCTGCATGGCAACACAGGCCCAGACTGTCGGCACGATCCTGCGCGACTGGCGCGCCCGCCGGCGGCTGAGCCAGTTCGACCTTGCTGGCGAGGCGGAGGTTTCCACCCGCCATCTGAGCTTCGTCGAAAGTGGGCGCGCGGCGCCAAGCCGGGATTTGCTGTTGCGGCTGGCGGAACCGCTGGCGCTATCCTTGCGCGAGCGCAACCGGCTTTTGCTCGCCGGTGGCTATGCACCATTGCATCCGGAACGGCCACTCGACGGCCCCGAGATGACCACCGCGAGACAGGCAGTTGAAGCAGTGCTACGCGGGCATGAGCCTTTCCCAGCGCTGGCTGTCGATCGGCACTGGAATCTCGTCCTTGCCAACAATGCTGTGACCATGTTGCTGGAAGGGGTCGCACCAGCATTGCTTGTGCCGCCCGCCAACGTGCTGCGTATCAGCCTCCACCCGGATGGCCTCGCGCCGCGCATAGTCAACCTTGCGGAATGGCGGCATCACCTGCTGGCGCGTCTGCGCGAGGATGCCGACCGATCGGCCGATCCGGCACTGCTCGCGCTGTATGACGAACTGCGCGCGCTGCCTGCCCCCATGAGTCGCACCTCTCCCGGACCAACCGCGCGGATCGCGGTCCCGCTGACCTTGCGGCAACCTGGTATCGATACGTCTCTGTCATTTCTGTCGACCACAACGGTTTTCGGTAACGCGGTGGATGTGACACTCGCCGAATTGACGCTCGAATGCTTCTATCCGGCCGATGACGTGACACGCCTCGCACTTTGCCGTTGAGTGGTCGTGCTTGCGAAGCGGCGGCAATCTGCGCACCCCTCCTCGAAAGTTAACAGGCGGGAAAATCCCAACACGTTGTCGTTCAGAATCGAGCGGCGTCGCCGCCACGGCGTTAACGCAGGTAGTGGCGGCAAAGGACGGCGCACGGTTGTGATGGCGGAGCGGCAGGGATTCGAACCCTGGATACGCTTTTGGCGTATACTCACTTTCCAGGCGAGCGCCTTCGACCACTCGGCCACCGCTCCGCATTGCACTGGAAGGCAGGCTCCCTATCGCGGCGCATCGCACTAGGCAAGGGTGCTTTACTTCCAGCGTGACTTACCGCTTGATAGGGACATGCGCAGCCTTGCCCCCTTCCTCTTCGCCCTGGCCCTCTCCACCGCGGGCGCCCATGCCCTGACGCCCGCCGAGATCGTGGCCGCCGCGCCGCAGTCGGCCTGGACGGATATTCCCCCGGAAGACCTGCTGGTCATGGATTTCGGGGACGGCAAGCGCCTCGTAATCCAGCTCGCGCCGGATTTCTCCCAAGCGCATGTCGCCAATATCCGCAGGCTGGCGGCCGCGCACTGGTGGGACGATACAAGCATATATCGGGTGCAGGACAATTATGTCGTCCAATGGGGCGACCGCACCGAGAAGAAACCGCTGCCCGCCGACGCGGCCAAGACCTTGCCCGAGGATTATTCCATCGTCCGCAAGACGGTGAAAGGCCGCGTCATCCCCGTGCCCTCGCGGGACAGCTATGCGCCGACCACCGGCTTCCTCGATGGATGGCCGGTGGCGATGAACGCGGAGGCGCTATGGCCCGTCCATTGTTACGGCATGGTGGGCGCGGGGCGGAATCTGGCGCCTGACGCGGGCAATGGCGCGGAGCTTTATGCGGTGATCGGCCATGCGCCACGACATCTCGATCGCAACATCGCCCTGGTCGGTCGGGTTATCGAGGGCATGGAGAATTTCTCCAGCCTGCCGCGCGGCACGGAGACGCTGGGCATGTATGCCCCTGCCCAGACAGCGATACCGATCCGCTCCGTCAGACTCGCGAGCGAAATTCCCGGTGAAACGCGGCCGCATTTCCAGATGCTCGATACCCACTCCAAGACATTTGCCGACTATGCCCATGCGCGGGAGAATAGGCAGGACGAATTCTTCAACGTCCCAGCCGGAGGGGCGGACATCTGCAATATCCCGGTGCCGATCCGGCGCTGAACGCTTTTATGACGGAAAGATGGCCGTTAACGGAACTTTAACCACCCTTGCGCATTTTGGTGCCGAATATACCTAATAAAAGGGTAACCATATGTATCGGTTCGCAAGCCTCTCCCTTCTCGCCGCCATTGTCCTGGCCATCCTTGGCTTCACCAACCTGGCCGGCGATTTTGCGGGGATTGCTTTAGGCTTGTTCGCCGTTTCCCTGATTTCCTCGATGATGTTCGCGGGCATCGGCGCGCTGAACGCGCGGGATATGCACCGCTGCTACAACTGAGCCCCCGCCCCCATCGTGGATGACGCAGGCGCGCTTCTCGATATGCGGGGCTGGTTGCATCGGGATGCGTCGGGTTTCCTCCTGAAAACAGATGGCGGGGCGGTGTGGCGGCTCATGCTGCACCGGGTGCCGGTCGATCATATCGAAAAGCGGGTGCGCGTGGTCGGATATGACTGCGGCAACCATATCCTCGATGCCGAGGGGGTCGGCCCGGCCTAGCGCCGGCAACAGGCGATATCCTTATTCCCAAGTCCCTCGCTTGCGCCTAGACACGCCCCATGGCGCGTTATGATGTCATCATTCTAGGTGGAGGCCTCGTCGGCCTAACCCTTGCGCTGTCGCTGACGGCTCACGGCGTACGCTGCGCCGTGATCGATCCCGCAGCGCCCGATGCCGGGCTGGCGCCGGGCTTCGACGGGCGCGTTTCGGCGATCGCGAGCGCCAGTTGGAAGATGCTGGACGCCATCGGCGTGGGCAGGCATCTGGACGGCAAAGGCTGCCCGATCGAGCGGATCTGGGTGAGCGACGGGCTGGAGCCGGGCGCGCTGGACTTCGTGCCGCCGGAAGGCGACGGCCCGATGGGCATCATGTTCGAGAATCGGGAAACCCGCGTTGCCCTTGCCAAGGCGGCGGCAGAGGCAAGCGACCTGGTGCGCTATCAGCCCGACCGCGCTGTTACGGTCGAACGCAGTCTCGACCGGGTCGACATCACATTGGAGAGCGGAACGCGGATCAGCGGCGCGCTGCTGGTGGCTGCAGAAGGCCGCAACAGCCCGACGCGGGAAAGCGCCGGCATCCGGATCGCCAAGTGGAACTATGATCATGTCGCCATGGTCGCGGCGATCGATCATGAGGTCCCACATGCCAACACCGCCTATGAGATATTCTACCCCGGCGGCCCTTTCGCGCTTTTGCCGATGCTTCCAGGAACGCGGTCGGCCGTTGTATGGACCGTGCCAACCAAACACGCGCCCGCCACGCAGGCCATCGGCGAGCGCGGCTGGCTGGCGGAGGCGCAGAAACGCATCGGCGGCTTTCTGGGTGAGATCAGCCTTGCCGCTCCGCGT
>JAHFPU010000141.1 GCA_023266635.1 Sphingobium sp. | reverse complement strand
CATCTGCCGGCCTGCGGGTCGCAGCTGGCGGATATCTATTCAACCGTTGTACACCCAAAAGGTTGCGGCACCGCACAATAGATTTTCTGTCAGTAATTCAGATACTTGACCGAAAATTAACCTAGATCATGACGAACTTCTGACACGCCGCCCCACCGCTCACCTCGCCGTGAAGAACACCGCCTTGGGAATATGCGTGATCCGGCACGCCAGGTCCGCCTCGCCCGACGCCACGATATAATGCTCGTCGTCCTCCACGATCCCCGTGGTGAACACGATATCACGCAGGTACATTTGCGCCTCGATCGGCGCGGTCAGCCGGGGATTGGCCTCCAGAACAGGCTGATGATCCGTCCGCACGGTCCGGCTCGGCTCGTCACGATCCAGGATCGACCAATAGGTTCGATACGTCCCCACGCTGTCATTGGGCTCCACGCCATGCCAGAGCGTCAGCCAGCCCTCCGGCGTCGCGATCGGGGGCGCGCCCCCGCCCATCCGCGCCGTGGCGAGCGTCGCCGCATGCGGGCGGATGCCCGGCTTTTCGTGCGGCTTCCAGTGCAGCGCATCGGGCGATGTCGCCAGATTGATCGAAGGCCCCGGCCGCCAGGGACTGCCCGGCGGATAAGCGAAATAGAGATCGCCCAGTGGCCGCGTCTGCGCCCAATAATGGCCGCCTATCAGCCCCTCGAAGATCAGCATGTCCTTGTTCTGATGATCCAGCACAATCCCCTCGCACCGCCAGTCCAGCGCATCGTCCGAGGTGAACAGCGTCGTCGCATGCCGCTCTGGACTGACCGAGCATGTCGTCATCAGATAGCGCTCGCCGACCTTGCTGATCCGCGCGTCCTCCAGCCCATAGCATTGATAGTCCGCCATCGGCGCGATCGCCCGGTCATAATGGATGGCGACCACCCCCAGCCCGTCCGCCGACAGTTCCACCGGCAACAGCCAGGACAGCGACGTCAGCGCCATCACGCGCCATGCCTCGTCATGCACCATGAACTTGCGCGGATCGGACGTGTCCACGCTGTCCATTGGCCAGGCGTCGAGCGCATATCCGCCAGCCTCCCACCGGATCGCATGGACATGCCCGTCGCGTATCGGCTGCTTCAACGCTTCGGCCACCCGGACCATCATCAGCAGATTGCCGTTGGCAAGCCGCGTCAGCCCCGGATTGAACGCGCCCAGCACATAGGTTTCCGCGTCCAATTTGCCGGCCAACGGAGAGCGGGCAAGGTCGATATCGTCCGGGGTCAGGACGAGGCGGTCGATGGCATACTGGGTCATGCCCGCACAATGCGCGGGATGACCGGCGGGTTCAATCGGCGCGAAAAGGGACCGGCCGGCGGGGTCTGTCGCCGACCGGTCAGGGGGTCAGTCTAGGGGCATGCGGTCGCCGGTTCCGGTATGGGAGCCCTCCGTGGCGTGATCGTAAAATAGGGAATGGCGTGATGGACGATCAGGCCGATGCTGGCCGCATAGATCACCGTGCCGATCCCGACCGTACCGCCGAGCATCCATCCCGCCGCCAGAGCGGTCAGCTCGATCCCGGTTCGCACTATCTTGATCGGCCATCCGGTCCTGCGGCACAGCCCGGTCATCAGTCCATCGCGGGGACCCGTGCCAAGCCCCGCGCCGATATAGACCCCGCCAGCGATACCGTTCAAAATGATCCCCAGCCCAAGCATCGCGAAACGCGCCGGGTACCCCACAGGATCCGGAAGCAAGGCAATCGACATGTCGACCGCCGTCCCAATCAGCAGGATATTCATCACCGTGCCCAGGCCGGGTCGCTGACGCAAAGGCCACCACAGCAAGAGGATCGCCGCGCCCAGCACATTCACGGTCATGCCGAAGCTGAGGCCAAGGCGTGGCGCAAGCCCCTGGTGAAGCACATCCCAAGGGTCGAGGCCCAGATTCGCCCGGATCATCATGGCCATGGACACGCCGTAGAGCGTGAGGCCCCAGGTCAGTTGAAAGATGCGCTGCTTTATCATGTGCGAACCAATGACCAGAATTGGCATCTTTTAAAATAGCCACTACTGCTCTATTGGCCTCTTATGGACATGCCCTCTCTCGGAGCCGCCTCTTTGGTGCGGCAGCTTGGCCGCTGGCGCGGCGAGGAGAGCAGCGAGGCGGCCTATCGCCAGCTGGCAAGGGCGCTGCGCCTGCTGATCCTCGATGGCCGGGTCGGGCTTGGCGTGCGCCTGCCGGGCGAACGCGAACTGGCGCAGGCGCTCGGCCTTAGCCGCACGACGCTCGCCGGTGCATACAACCAGTTGCGCGATGACGGCTATCTCGTCAGCCGGCAGGGCTCAGGCAGCGTCACCCGCATACCGGGGGGCCGCAGCGCCGTTCCGGATGTCGACGAGCCGGGAGAGAGCAACAATCTCCTCGACTGGACCGCCGCCGCTCTGCCTGCGCCGGAAAGCGTCTGGCACGCCTATGAGGATGCGTTGCATCAGCTTCCCGTCTGGCTGAGCGGCATGGGCTATGAGCCGCTTGGCCTCCTGAAACTGCGTCAGGCCATAGCGAAGGACTATGCCGCGCGCGGCTGTCCGACCCGACCTGAACAGATCATGGTGACGAGCGGCGGACAGCACGCCTTCGCGCTGATCATGCGCCTGCTCGCTGGGCCGGGCGACCGGATCGTGGTCGACCATCCGACCTATCATAACGCGCTGACCGCCATCCGCCGCAGCAACTGTGTGCCGGTTCCCGTCGGCCTGCCCGGAACGGGATGGGACATCGACGCCTTTGCCGCCGCCTTCCGGCAGACCGGGCCGCGCTTTGCCTATGTCATCGCCGATTTCCACAATCCGACAGGACGGTGCATGGACGTTGCGGCCCGACAGGCGCTCGTCGCCATCGCCGAGCGCGCGCGCACGCCGCTGGTGATCGACGAGACGATGGCGGACATCGCCCTGGACGAGGATGCGCCGCCCCCCGTCGCCGTCCATGATCATGCGGGCACGAACGTCATCAGCATCGGGTCGGCCAGCAAGCGCTTCTGGGGTGGGCTGCGCATCGGCTGGATTCGCGCCGATGAGCAGATGATTGCATCGCTGGGCCGGATACGCGTGACCCTGGATCTTGCCACCCCCGTCATGGAGCAGCTGGCGACGGCCGCCTTGCTCCAGTCCGACGCCGGCGCGCAGGCGAGACGCCTGCTGCTTATTGAACGGCGCGATCATCTCATCGCGCTGCTGGGCAAGCATCTGCCCCATTGGGATGCGCCCGTTCCGTCCGGTGGCATGTCCCTATGGGTCGAAATGCCGCGGCCGGAGGCTTCGGCTTTTGCCGCCATGGCGCTGGGCGAAGGGCTTCGCATAGCGCCCGGCCCGCGCTTTGGCCTCGATGGCGCTTTCGAACGCTTCGTGCGACTGCCCTTTGTCCTGCCGAAGGATCGGCTGGAGGTTGCGGTCGAACGGCTGGCGGCGGTCGATGCGCGACTGCACAGGCGGATGCCGCGCAATGTCGATCCGGCCATGTGGACGCTGGAGGCCGACAGAGTTATCTAAATGTCGGCCTCCGCTCTGATGTGCGGGCTCAGCGTCCCGCACAAATCAGGACATTCTCTTCCGTTCGCCCTGAGCTTGTCGAAGGGCTGTCCTTCCTTGCAACGCTGAAAAGAAGGGCAGGGCTTCGACAAGCTCAGCCCGAACGGTGGTGAGATGATGCTGGTTTAACGCACGACGCTCTGGGCGAAGCAAGTCAATACAACCTCACCCAACCCTATACCCCGGCCGCATCCACCACCATCAGCCCACCATAAGGCTGCTGCAGATCCAGCACATCGTCCAGCGTGCCATGCATCCATCGCTCCCAGTCGCGCGGATGCAGGATGACCGGCATTCGGTCATGCACCGGCGCGACATAGGCGCACGCTTCCGTCATCACGGCACTGTAGACATCGCCCCACTCCTCGCTGTGTTTCCACAGGCCCGCCCAGGCGAAAACGGGCTGGTCGGGCAGCGCAAACCAGGTCTGTTCCGACTGCCGCTTGACCGGAGGCTCCACAAAGCGCTGGACCGGGATCAGGCACCGGTTGGCGGGGTTCCCCGATATCTCCTTCCAGAACGGCCGGGTCAGGCCCTTGGCCTTGTTGACCGGCTTCGGCTTCGCCTTGGGGTGGCGTCGCAAGGCTTCCTTGCTCGGCTGCAGCGGGAAGCCCCACGTCATCACATCGACGGCCCGCCGCCCATCGACTTCGCGAACGACGAAGCCCCGGTCGCCCGGATCAAGAGGGTTCTCGATGAGGACATCCTCTTCGATTGTCGCGTCGAAAAGGATGCCGAGTTCTGATGCTGCAATGGCGATTTGGTATTTGTCTGACATGTCAACGGGATGGTGGTGTATTCCGGTTATGATCTGTACGCGCTGACGCAGTCCCGGCAAGTGATGGTTTGTCCACCTGGATGGCAGGCCGCCGAAATCTGCAACTCCCCGGCATGCGCAACCTGATGGCCAGCATGGCTCTTGCCGGCGCATCGTACAGATGGAAGGCCAGCGTCGATATCGTCAGCATGCCGATCAGGAAAAGCAGGCATGATATGGCCAGCGGAACCGGGAAGGACCGCATGACGTACAGATAGATCATGAGCAGCGGGAAATGCAGGATGTAGAGAGGGTAGGATATGTCCCCCAGCCAGCCGAAGAAACGCTGGTGACGCTCTGGCACTTCCCACGCCACGCCCGCCCACAGGATCGCGGGGATAGCCAGCCCCAGAACGATCATATCATATCCTCCGTCCAGCCAGCCGCCGGGCTTGCCCAGAAGCAGTGCGATCAGCGCGACGATCGCGATGAGGACGTCGCCATTGATGGTGCGCCGCACCCCACGGCTCAGCCGAAAGATCAGGACGCCGGTCAGGAAGGAGAAGAATACTCTGGGAAACCCGTGGACGAAATCCGGCCAGGATGTTCCCAGCCCTGCGACGCGGCCGTCATGGGAAAGAATGCCGGGCAATAGCAGGATCGCCGCAATCCCGGCCGCCAGCGCCAGGCTGGCTGTCCGCCACCGGAACAGCACTGCGCCGAAGGCGAGACTGGCGACCATTTCGAAGAAGAGCGACCATCCCGGCGTATTCAGGGGAAAGGTGCTGACGAGATGCGCGCCGGGCGTCGGGAGCATCAGCAGCGAGGTGACGAGCGACAGCAACAGTTCGGGTATCGGGAGGGCCGTCCCGTCATGCGTTACGATCTGGCCGATCGCTTTCACCAGCCCCAGCGCGATACCGGCGAGAAACAGCGGATACAGCCGAAGTACCCGCTGCGCCATGAACCGCCGGGTGCTCAATCCCTGGGCCAGCCGGTCCTGATAGGCCAGGGCGATGACGAAACCGCTGAGCGCGAAGAAGAAGTCGACGGCAAGATAGCCCGCCCCGGCCAGGCTCGGGTTTCTCTGCAGGCCGAAATGATGGAAAACGACAATGATCGCGGCAAGGCCGCGCATGCCGTCGAGGGAGTAATAGCGCCCCTGCACCGGCCCGCTCAATTGTGGAACTCCGGCTGGGCGACGCGTTCTGGCGCGGGGCGGGCGGTCAGGAAAATGGACAGCAGGATGGCTGCCGTGGCTGACAGCATGGGGAACAGGGACAGGAGCGTGACGTGCGCCAGGTCCAGGTCGAAAAGGGCCGCGCCACTCAGCAGCGGCGGCGCTCCGGCGCTCTGTCTCATAGCGCGATCTCCCCGCTGACGACGGGCGGAGTATCACGACATAGGCCGGCAAAAGGATGGATGCACAAGCGGGCATGTGTCCGCCCGGCGAATAATTCGCCGAGCAGGAAGCGCCGCCATACGCGTTGAAGCGATGGAGAAACCATGGGGAATAGAAACCTGGAACCGACGCGGTCCAGCGGCCTGCACTTACACCAGAGAGATCAGTCGTAGTGAGAGCTGGATCGCAATGGTTACCCAGGGTTAGGCGCCGGGACTAGCCACGCGGCATGCCGCGTCCGTCGAATGGCCGCATGATCAGCGATTCGGGGCGCGATGGCAACAGAAAATGGTATGCGGGCGGCTAACCGTCCCATCCGGAAACACCGGCTTGCTCAGCTATGCTCCAGGCTACGCCAATCGGGGGCATTCTCATGAAATATGGAAATAATTTCCATGAAAAAGGGGCGCGGAAGCATCGCTCCCGCGCCCCTTTTTGGCGTGTCGTGTCAGGCTGCGGCCTTGGCCTTGTCCGCCTTGTAGCGATCGATCGCTTCCAGGGTGATGCGCTTGGCGTCTTCCGCCCCGCCCCAGGTGCCGATCCGGACCCACTTGGTCTTTTCCAGATCCTTATAGTGGGTGAAGAAATGCTCGATCTGCTCCATCACGATGCCGGGAAGGTCATCCTTCTGGTGCACGTCGGAATAATAGGGGAAGGTCTTGTCGTCGGGGACGCAGACCAGCTTCTCGTCGCCGCCGGCTTCGTCTTCCAGGTTCAGCACGGCGATCGGCCGGGCGCGCACGACGCAGCCGGGGACGAAGGGCGATCGGGCGATGACCAGCGCGTCCAGCGGATCGCCGTCGGGCGACAGGGTGTGCGGCACGAAGCCGTAATTCGCCGGATAGCGCATCGGCGTATGCAGGATGCGGTCCACGAACAGCGCGCCCGATTTCTTGTCGAACTCGTACTTCACGGGCTCGCCGCCTACGGGCACTTCGATGATGACGTTCAGGCTGTTCGGCGGATCGTCGCCCACCGGGATCAGTTCGATGTTCATGGAGTATGGCCTATCTGCACTACATTGAAGTTAGGGGTGATTATGTTCTTGGCTTGAGCAACATATCGATGCTGCCGTCACCCTCTCCTGTTTTGTCGAGGCGCGGATAGCGCAAGCCACCGGAATAATCGAGGCTGATTGTGCGATAGGCCTTGTCTCGTTTCAGGATGATCTCCAACGGCTTCTTCGGGTCCTTCGACTCCTTGAGCGCCGCCTTGAATCCGTCCTGCGAATATTCGACGCCGTTGACCGCGACGATCTTGGCGCCGACCGTGATGCCGCTCTTGAACGCCGCGCTGTCCCAAATCACTGCGGCGACCTCACCGTCATTCTTCACCGTCAGCCCGACGCCGAAACTCTGGTCGGTGAATTTCTGGCTCGTCTCCACCGATTTGGTCATGGAATTCGGCGTTTCGCTGTAGGACAGGGAATAGCCGCCCATGGTGAGCCCATTCTTCGGCGCCTCCTTGGTCGGCCGGTCCACCCGCTCTGCGAGGAACCCGGCCCAATCGTACGACACCGTGGCGTTCAGCGTGTCGATCACATCCTGCCGGTTGTAGAGCAGCTCGCCGAAATCGCCGTCATGCGTGCCGAAGAAGGCCCTGGCGAAATCGTCGAGGCCCTTGCGCCCGCCCGACTGCTTGCGGATGATCGCGTCGGCCTCCAGCCAGACCAGCAGGCCCTCATTATAATAGTCCTCTGCCCGCTGCCAGCTGGTCCAGCCCTTGGCCCTGCGCGCGGCGATGATCGGATCGTGCGTGGTGTCGCCCATGGCGCGCCATTCGCGGCCGCGTGTGGTGTCCAGCTTCGCCGCTATATGGGCATAGGCGTCCAGCGTCTGCTCCTTGGTGAACATGCCCGACCGCGCGCCCAGCACATAGCCCCAGAACTGATCCTGCCCCTCATAGACCCACAGCAGATTGTCCTGCATCGGCACCGAGAAGGTCGGCGTCCACAGCAGGTCGGGCCGCCGGAACTTGCCGTCCCAGCTGTGATTAAACTCGTGCGGCAGCAGGTTGCGCTCGCCAGGCCCGTCATTCCATTTGGGGAAATAGCCGGGATCGACCTGGTTCTCGGACGAGCGATGATGCTCCAGGCCAATGCCGCCCAGCTCGTCGCTGATCGCCAGCAGGAAGTCATAATGGTCGAAATGCTTCGCGCCGTAGAGGGCGAGCGCCTCGGCCACCAGTTTCTTATGAGCGGCGATCTGGTCCGGCCGGAACACCAGCTCGTCCGCACTGTCGGCGACCATGTTCAGCGTCACATCGCTGCCCAGGTCCACCGCCTTGAAATATTTGCCCGCAAAGACCGGCGAATCCTGCAGCACCTCATAATCGGTCGGATCATAGGCGATGGTCGATCCGGTCCGCTTGCCGCGCAGCGCGCTCGCCGCCTGCCACCCTTCGGGATAGGTCACGCTCGCCTGGATCGGGATCTGCCGCGTATAATAGCCCGCCGGATAGAGGGAGACCGCCTCCCATTGCAGGTTCAGCATCTTGTCGGTCACGACGATCCGGCCCTGGTTGGGCGCAGTGGCGGACAGGAACTGAAACTCCGCGACCACGGACCGCGCGCCCTCCGGCACGCTGATATGGAAGGCATAGACGTTCAGCGGATCGCGGGTCCACGGCACATCCTTGCCGTTCGCCGTGATGCGCAGGCCGTTGATCTTCTCGAT
>JAHFPU010000140.1 GCA_023266635.1 Sphingobium sp. | reverse complement strand
CTCAGCACGAAAGGAGGTTGGAAAAGTGGATTTATCCGGCGACCACCGCCATTGATCCCTCACCAAACCCATCCCATATTGCGGCCATGGAAAAGCTGAACCTGACCGACGCGCAATGGCGCGAGAAGCTGTCGCCCGAGCAATATCATGTGCTGCGCGAGGCGGGGACCGAGCGGGCCTTCACCGGCAAATACAACGCCAACAAGGCGGACGGCACCTATTATTGCGCCGGATGCGGTGCGGAGCTGTTCGCCGCCGACGAGAAATATGACAGCGGGTCCGGCTGGCCCAGCTTCACCGCACCGATCGATGCGGACGCGGTCGAGGAAAAGGTCGATGTGAGCCACGGCATGCGCCGGGTCGAGGTGCTGTGCGCCAAGTGCGAAGGGCATCTGGGCCATGTGTTTCCGGACGGACCGGGCGTGAACGGGCTGCGCTATTGCATGAACAGCGCATCGCTGGACTTCAAGCCGAAGGATGGCGAAACTGAGAAGTAAGCTTCAGAAACGCTTGGTTAGCGAAAAGTCGCCGCGAAGGCGTCGATAATCAAACAGAGCAATATTTGAGGATGATCTGGTGTAGCCCGAGCTAATTTGGGGACTCAATCCGAGAATTTGCCACTGGCGCAGTAATAGACTAATTTCGCCGTCGAGGATGCGGTCCTGACGTTTAACTCCAACGAAGCTATACGGATATTCAGCCCGACTCTGTCGATATGCGCCCCGGCCAATGATCGTCATCCGCCCGACGTCGCGGCTTAGGACAAGATCAACGGATGGTCCTTTGCTGGACAGGCTTTCATCATTCGCTCGCGTGCGGCTGATGCCTGTGGCAATCCGCATGGCCAGGCGAGGGGAAATGGCGCGCTCATAAGCTACCGAAAGCGAATAAGCCGGTCCGGTTTGACCACTATAGCGGCCAACATAAGCAAACTGTGTCAGCGAACCCGCCAGTATTAAAATGGCGCGGCCGCCCATCGGGAGTTGGCCCGATGCAGAGCCGCCATAGAAATCATATAGTCGATCGCGCCCAAAGAAGCGGCGGCCAGCGAACATCAATGGTTGCAGGCGGATGGCGCCGACATTGATATCCGGCCCCGCTGCGGCGGATAGGCTGATGTCATTAAATGTCGTGTCGCGATACAGTTTGCCCGTAGTAGTCAGTTGCAATGTCATACGCGACGAGCCTGTCAGCCGCCGTCGGATCACAGCATCGCCAGAAAATGTCAGACCAACGCCGCTTTTCCGTCGCGCATCGGAGTTGAGCTGAAATGGCAAGCCAGAGATGGTGATGGTGTCGTCGCTGGTTGCGTTGTTTATGTTAGTGCTGGGGGCAATGCCTATTTGCATGTCACCAGCAAAGTCGGCTTGAGCGCTGAATACATTGGCAGCGTTTCTGACCGTTCTCGCTACATCAGGCGGCAATCCCGCAGCGTCAGCGCGACGTAATTCTCGGGCTGCTGCCTGCTCTTTGCCCATCGCCACCAAAAGTTGTGCTCGCTCAATCCGAACGGCGGCAGCGTTCGGCTTCTCGTTTAGAAGCTCATCATACCACCTCAACGCGCCGTCAAACTCTCCCCGTGCTTGCAACAGTCGAGCGATGCGGACACGAGCCTCAGCTCGAAATTCAATATTCGGATTCTTCGCCAGAACCTTCAGGAGTTCAATTGCATCATCGGTATGTCCGATAGAGGCTTGGCTTTCCGCTATGGCAAACAACTGTTCTGGAGTCAGATGAACGCTTTTAGCTTCCGGAGTTTGTCCAGACGCAGCAGGCGAATATGAACTGGCGCCACCGACCTGAATAAGGGCGACCGAAAGCAAAAATGCTATAAGAATTGCTTACTACTCTAATTGCCGACAGCGACACCGACCCCTACGCCACCTCCAGGGGTGCCGAACGCGCCGCGACTTATACTGAAGATGAAACCATATTCGTTAGCCGCTGGCCCAAAGAACGAGCCGCTGAAATTGCCGGTGTGAGTGACATTTGTCGTGCTTGTCAGGGTTCCGTAAAACTGGGGTGGCGGATACTGATTATTTGCGCCGATCACGCCCAGTCCAGCATATTGCTCCGATCCAAATGGATTTGCCCCGATAATCTGGGTGGTCCCGTTAAGGTTTAGTGAAGCAGTGACTGTGCCGGCAGCAAAATCTGCAGACAAAGTAGACGAACCGGTCAGCCGATATGGCACCGTCCCGTCGAAGAAAGTGCCTTCTGCTATACCAGACAGGCTTGCACTTCCTGAAGTCGGCAAGTTCGCCGTCGGCGTGGACACGCCATAATAAAAATATTCACGATACTCATAGGGCGAATTAACCCTCCAGATGCTGCGAACGCCATAACTAACATAGGTCAATGCAAGCTGCGTGTTCGCGCTGCCAGGTACAAACAGTTTCAGATCTTCGAGTGATCCGCTTTGTCCGCTGTCCCCGGTGTACCCGTGCCGGCGCGTCTCGAAGTTCGCCGGAGCACCAACAATTTCGTTGCTTTCAAAACGGGTGCTCGTCGTCAGGTCGTTAGGCACGCCACTACCATAATAAATATAGGTATTGGTAGCGGGATCGAACCGCAGCATTGGCGCAAACCTAGTGGTCATAAAGAGCGGACCATTTGGGTTCTCGACTACTGCAGTACTCGCCATCTGGAACGATGAATCGCTTTGTAAAGCTGTCGGCAGCGTCGTTCCACTAGGGAAAGCTGTCGGTGACGGTGGGTTTACAAGCGTCGGTGTCGGTGTCGGCGTCGGCGTCGGTGTCGGCGTCGGTGTCGGCGTCGGTGTCGGTGTCGGTGTCGGTGTCGCGGGTGGTGCAGGCGTGGAATTCACACTGCCGCCACCGCACGCACCCAGAAACCCAAGCATCGATACCGACGCAAGCCAACGCATATTTCGAACCATGTATTTCCCCCTGTTCTCAGGCGGCTAACATAGCGTTCACCACCTCACAACGAAGATAACGGTCCAAATCGGTGACATCCACTTTTGGCACATATGAGGCGAAATGCGGTGATCAAGACCTCTTCGCCACATGGGATCATTGCAAAAACCAATTCACGCCTTCGCAGCCAGCGCGCCCAATTCCTCGATATCCAGGTCGCGTTCCAGTTCGTGAAGGGTGTCGTCATCTATATCGCCCGCGCGGTGGAGGCGGATGAGTTCGGCGCGGCCAGCGGCGATCGCCACCAGCACAAGATCGAAATGCGCGTGCAGCCTGCCGTGGAAATGCTCCTCTCGCCCGGCATAGTCGGCTGAAAGCACCGCGCGGCGGCGATAGCGTTCCAGCAGTTGGGGATGGACCAGTTCCCCTTGCGCGTCATAGGCCTCTTTCTCTACCACCACGACCTGCGCCCTGGCCATGGCCGCTTCCGCCTCGCTCATGGTCATGCGGGGGCGGTCGCTGTCCGGTTCCGACAGGCGCGCCCAGGCGATGAGGCGGCCGAGCGTGGTGCCCTGCACCAGCACCGTGCCAAGGATGACGCCGAACGCCGCGACCAGCATGAAGTCGCGGCCGGGGAAATCCTCCGGCACGCTGAGCGCGACCGCCAGCGTCACCACGCCGCGCATCCCGGCCCAGCCGAGTATGATGGCCGAGCGTGGCCCCATGGGTCTATAGCGGCGCAGGCCGAGCGCGCGCAGCGCGTGGATCACCCCCTCCGACGCGAACACCCAGACGAAGCGCGCCGCGACCAGCGCGAGCAGGATGAGCAGCACCGGCATCGCCATCTGGCCCATCACCACGCCGAAACCGCCGACGCGATCGACCACGCCGCGCAGCGAGGAGCCGATCAGCAGGAACACCGACGCCTCCATCAGGAAGATCATCACCGCCCAGAAGGCTGTGCCGCGCATCCGCACTGCGGCGGAAAAGACGACATGCTGATACCAGCCGCAGATGAGGCCGGTCGTCACCGTCGCGATGACTCCCGAGACATGCAGGGTTTCGCCGAGCAGATAGGCGGCCCATGGCGCCAGCACCGACGCGGCGATCATCAGATATTCGTCGCCGAGGCGCTTGACCGTCAGCACCCATGCCGCGCCCACCGCCGCGCCGATCACTGCGCCGCCGATCGCCAGCAGCAGGAAGCTTTCGAGCGCCTCTACCGTGCTGAAAGCGCCCGTCACGCCCGCCGCGATGGCGAAGCGGAAGAGGACGAGGCCGCTGGCGTCGTTCAGCAGGCTCTCGCCCTCCAGCAGGATCGACAGGCGGCGGGGCAGGCGGACATTCTGCAGCACGGCGCGGGCCGACACGGCGTCCGGCGGCGAGACGATCGCGCCCAACGCCGCGCAGGCCGCCCAGGGCAGGGACGGCAGCAGCCAGTGGGTGACGACAGCGACCACGACTGTCGTGAACAGCACCGCGCCGACGGCCAGTGAGGCTATACCGAATAGGTGGCGTTTCAGATGCCCGACCGCTATGAACCATGCTCCGTCCATCAGCAATGGCGGCAGGAAGATGACCAGCACCAGTTCCGGATTGAGCGTGATCACCGGCAGGCCGGGCGCGAAGGCCAGCAGCGCGCCGCCAGTGAGCAGCGCCACCGCAGGCGGCAGGCCAAGGCGATGCGCGACATAGTGCAGCCCGATGATCGCCAGCAGCATGGCGATCATCAATTCGAAAAGCTGCATGGATTCCATTGGCGACCGATCCCCCTTTTGTAACTGTGGCAGGCGTAGCGGCTGGCCTGGCCGATGAACAGCGCCTTGCCGGTCGCTTGCGTTAAGGGTGTAGGAGCCAGCCGGTGAGGCCTCCGGCGATCACCAGCGCGGGCATGACAAGCCGGCCCTTCAGACGCCATACCGCCACTATGGCCAGCGCGAAGATCGGCAGCGCGATCCAGACATGTGAGACACGGCCCGCCACGGCCCAGCCGAGCTGCACGAGCGTCGCCGCTATGACGCCGACAACCGCCGCTGCAACCCCGGCAAGCAGGCGGTGCAGGGCGGGATTCTCCACGACGGATTCGAGATGCTCGAAGAAGATCAGGGAGAAGGCGAAGGCCGGAAGGAACATGCCGGCGGTGATGGCCAGCGCCCCCGGCACGCCCGCCACGACATAGCCCGCAAAAGTGGCGAAGATCACCAGCGGCGCGGGAAGGACGCCCGCCAGCGCGACGCCGTCGAGAAAGGTCCCGTCCGACAGCCAGCCCCGCCCCACCGTGTCGGCGCGGACATAGGGGATCGCGGTATAGGCGCCGCCGAAGGTCAGCAGGCCGCCCTTCAATCCGGCGAGGAACAGCAGCGGGACGCCTGCCTGATGCGCTGTTGCGCCGACGACGGCGGGGGAGAGCGGGGCAGGCGCGTGGAGCAGCAGCGCCAGGGCAAGGGCGGCGACCGCAACCGCAGCGGCCAGGATCGGCTTTGACGCGAAACTGTAGATGAGACCTGCGGCGAGCAGCGGAATCCAGAAGGGCGTCCCGGCGATCGTGGCGGCGAAGGCGAGGACAGCGAGTATCCAGAGCAGCCGGTCCTCCAGCACATGGCCGCCGATCCGGTGGACGGCGCGCAGGATAATCGCCAGCACGACGATCTGGATGCCGAAAAAGGCGCTCGCCATGCCGGGATTGCCCGCGATCCAGTCCCGATAGACCCAGCCCGCCGCCAGCATCAGCAGGAAACCGGGGAGCATGAAGCCAAGCCCGGCGAGTATTCCGCCGATCCGCCCTCGCGCCATGATGCCCATATGGACGCACAGTTCATGCGCCTCCGGCCCCGGCAATATCTGCATGATGGCGAGCAGGCGGTTGAAGCGCGGCGCGGAAATCCAGCGCTCCTCATCCACCAGGGCATGGCGGACCATCGCGATCTGCGCGACCGGGCCGCCAAAGGCCAGGCAGCCGAAACGCAGGAATTTCAGGAACAGGGCCATAAGGCCGATGGGGGGAGGAGTGCCCTCTATGGTCGTCGTCGTCATCTATCGCTCCTGCCGCGGGCGCGGCGCATGGAGCGGAACTTGGACAGCCATCGCTAAATGGGCATCGTCTGAACGGGCGTCCGCACTGCCCGTTGCCATGGTCATAACAGCATTTTGCGCGGTGAAAAGATCGCAGGTGGGAAAAGCGGCCCGTCCCCTATTGGCGTCATTCAGCCACCGTAAAGCCCGCTTCCGCTTGTAGGAGGCGGCGATAGCGCGTATCGGGCGGCGGCAGACATGGCAAAAGCGGGCATTAAGAGATCAGCGCCGGACGACGGCTGGCCCGCACGCGCGAAGCGGTGGCTGGTCACGGGCTTGAAACTCGGCGGGCTGGCGTTCGTTGGCGCGCTGGTCGCGCTGATCGTGGCGGTGGTGATCGCCATGCAGTCGCTCCCCAATTACGAGGCGCTCAAATCCTCGCCCAACGGCCAGATGATCCGCGTGCATGCCGCCGACGGATCGGTCATCGTGTCCCTCGGTCCGAGTTTCGGGCGGTGGATGGCCTATGACCAGATCCCCTCCGTCATGGTCAATGCGATGGTGTCGACCGAGGACAAGCGTTTTTACTTGCATCCCGGCGTCGACCCGATCGGCCTGACCCGCGCATCCTATCTGGCGCTGATGAACCGTGGGACCGGCCGCCGCATGCAGGGCGCGTCCACCATCACCCAGCAGGTGACGCGCAACATCTTCCTCAACAACAGCTACACCTTCGGCCGGAAGATCCGCGAGATGATCCTGGCGCTGGCGCTGGAACGCAAGTTCAGCAAGCAGCAGATCCTGGAGCTGTACCTGAACAAGGTCTATTTCGGCGGCGGCGCGTACGGCATCGACGCGGCGAGCCGGAAATTCTTCGGCCATGGCGCGAACACGCTGAGCCTGCCGGAGGCGGCGATCGTCGCCGGCCTGGTCAAGGCTCCGTCAAGCTATTCCCCCACCGCAGACGCGGACGCCGCCATCGGTCGCGCGGGCGTGGTGCTGGACCTGATGCGCGAAAATGGCGCGATCACCGGCGACGAACTGGCCACGGCCAACCTGAAAGCCGTGAAGCTGGCCCCCGAGCCGCCGCAGAACAGCGTCCGTTATTTTACCGACTGGGTGCTGCCGCAGCTCGATACGCTGGTGGATGAGCCGCTGGAGCCACTGGAGGTCTACACCACCATAGACCTGCCGATGCAGCGCGCCGCCACCGCCGCGATCAAGCAGAATGCGCCGGGCAGCACGCAGGGTGCGCTGGTGTCGCTGGACCGCGACGGCGCCGTGCGGGCGATGGTCGGCGGCCTCGACTATGTGACGTCCAACTATAACCGCGCGACGCAGGCGACGCGCCAGCCGGGATCGGCGTTCAAGCTGTTCGTCTACATGGCGGCGCTGGAAGCCGGATACACGCCCGAGACGGCGGTTGTGGACGAGGCGGTGGACATTAACGGCTGGCAGCCGCGCAACAGCTCCCGCCGCTATTCCGGCAAGATCGATATCCGCACCGCCTTCGCTTATTCGATCAACACGATCGCGGCGAAACTGGGCGTAGAGGTCGGCTTTGCGACCGTCGCCGACATGGCCCGGCGCTTCGGCATATCGACGCCGATCAGCACGCATCCCTCCATGGTGCTCGGCACGTCCGACGTGCGCCTGATCGACATGACCCGCGCCTTCGCCTCGGTCGCGCGCAAGGGCGTGGCGGTCAGCCCCTATGGCATCACTAAGGTGACGACCGCCGACGGCCGGATGCTGTACGAGCATAAGGACGACACCAGCCGGGTGCTGGTTGCCCCCTGGGTCGCGGCGGGGATCACCGACCTTCTGCAGACCGCCGTCAACACCGGCACCGGCAAGGCCGCGCAGATCGGCCGACCGGTTGCGGGCAAGACCGGCACGACGAGCAGCAACAAGGACGGCTGGTTCCTGGGCTTTTCCAGCGGCATCACCACCGGCGTGTGGATGGGCCGCGACGACGCCCGCGCCGTGGGCGGCATGCAGGGCGGCCGCGCGCCGGCCTCCGCGTTCGCCCAATATATGAAGATCGCCGTCGCCAAGCGGCCGGTCGAGGAGTTCGAGACAGAGGTAACCCTGCCCGAATATGAACTCGAGCCGGACGACGAGACCTATTACAATCAACCCGACAACGGCCAGTTCGTCGACGAGAACGGCATGCCGATCGAGCGCGCGAAGAGCGACGACGACGCCGATCCGGCCGACGCGGGCACAACGCCCTATGAAGCCCCGGCGAAGATCGACCAGCGGTGGATCGACAATGTGCTTGGGCGGGAGAAGAAGCCGGCGAAGGACAAGACGCAGGGACAGTAGCAGAATTAGGGGTGGGTCGTGGGCAGTGCCTTCCGCTCGGCATTCGACAGGCTCAGGGCAAACGGCTTATTACGACCCAGGCTGTGTAAAAACGTGATCAGCAGATCTGTGCGGGTGTACCGTTTGCGGTGGAGGCAACGAGATCTGTTAGTTTGGGCGCGACCTCAACTCGCGATGGCTTTCAGGATCGC
>JAHFPU010000139.1 GCA_023266635.1 Sphingobium sp. | reverse complement strand
CGCGGGGACGATGATCGGCGGATATGCGGCCGGGGGCGAGGATGTGCGGGCGGCGGTCGCGCCGCTGATGGAGAGTCGGGGTTGGTTGTTGCGGGAGGCGGCGAGCGGTGAGCTGGCGATTGATGGCGGTGTGGATTTGGATGGCGTGCTTGGCGCAGAGGCGCAGGCGGCGCGGCTGAACGGGCGGGTGGTTGCGCCGATGCAGCGGTCGCGCGCGCCGGCCGAGACGGTGCCGGTGCGGCTGGCGCTGCGGCATTATGAGCCCGACCGCGATTATCAGGCGGGTGTGCAGAAGGCGGTGCGGCCGGGGCCGGGGCGGCGCGAGGCGACGGTGGACATGCCCGAGGCGATGGCGGCGGGGACGGCGCGGACGCTGGCGCATGACGCGCTCGCGGGGCAATGGGCGGCGCGAGCGCGGCTGGAACTGCGCTGCGGATGGGAAGCGCTTGTGCATGCGCCCGGGGATGTCGTGGCGGTCGAGGGTGCGCCGGGGCGGTGGCGGGTCGCGGAGTCCGAGTGGGAAGCGATGGGCGTGCGTCTCACGCTGGAAGGGCAGGCCGGAGGCAGCGTCGGCGCGCTGCCTGCGTCCGGCGGGAGCGTGGTGCGGCAGGCGGATCAGCCGCATGGGCCGACGGCGCTGATGCTGGCGGATCTGCCGGTACTGAGCGATGCGCCACCCTCCGCGCCTGTGGTCGTTGCGGCGGCGACGGGAGAGAGCGGCGGGTGGCGGCGCGCGGCACTGTTCACGGTGACGCCGGGGACTGGCGCGGCCGTGGCGGCAGGCGCAACCGCACCGGCGGCGATGATCGGGACGGTGACGCTGGCGCCCGGCGAGGGATCGTCGCTGCTGTTTGACACGGTGAACCAGATCGAGGTGGAGATGCTGGCCGATTGGATGGCGCTGCATCCGGTGGATGACGCGGCGCTGCTGAACGGCGCGAACCTATGCCTGATCGGGCGGGAACTGTTGCAGTTCGGCACCGTCGTCCAGACCGGCGCGCGCGTATTCCGTCTGAGCCGGTTGCTGCGCGGGCGGCGTGGGACGGAATGGGCAATAGCCGGTCATAGCGGCGGCGAGACAATGTTGATGATCGATCCGGACCGGTTGGCTGCTGCTCCCGACGAGGCTGTGCATGCGGGCGCGACTCTGTCGATGCTGGCGATCGGCATCGGTGATAGCGTGCCGGCGACAGCAGAGATCGTGGTGACGGGTGAGGCGCTGATCCCGCTGCCGCCGGTGCATGTGACGCAGGAGGACAATGGCGCGGGCGGCGTGGTTGTGCGCTGGACGCGGCGGATTCGCGCGGGGTGGCGCTGGCTCGACGGCGTGGATGTGCCGCTGGGCGAGGAGAGCGAGCGCTATGCGGTGCGGGTGCTGGATGGCGATGTGGTGGTGCGCAGCGCGGAGACGAGTGTTCCGATCTGGATTTATGACGCGGCTATGGTGAGTGCCGATGCGGTTGCGGGACATGTCGGACCGCTGACTGTCGAGATACGTCAGGTGGGCGCTCATGCAATCGGTAGGGCTGCGATGATTGGGTTGGGGATTTGAACCGACGCGGCGTGTTCATCCGATCACTTGAGCGGCGGCAAGCTTCTCCCATTGGTTTCTCGACTTCGCTCGAAACGAACGGAGTGTGGTGCATTGGGACAAGGTAAATTTCGGAAGGACAAGCGAAATGGCGGATGAACTGAGTGCGCGGCTGGGGCTGCCGCTGATCCATGCCGGGCAGGCGCAGAAGGAGGTCGCACATAACGAGGCGCTGAGCCTGCTTGATATGCTGGTGCAGGCGGCGGTTGAAAGCGCGGATGCCGCCGCGCCTCCTGCATCCCCGGCTGTCGGACAATGCTGGATCGTCGATTCGGGCGCGAGCGGGGCTTGGGCAGGCAAGAGCGGCATGATCGCGGGGTGGACGGCGGGCGGCTGGCGCTTCGCCGCGCCGGTCGAAGGCATACGCGTATGGGTAGCCGATCGCGGACACGCCGTGGGTTTTGATGGCGGGATTTGGGTCGATGAAAGCGCGCGGGCGGATGGCTATTATGTCGATGGGCTGCAGGTGCTTTCGGCGCGTCAGACGGCGATCACCGCTCCAACCGGCGGAAGCGTTGTCGACAGTGAAGCGAGGGCCGTAATAGCGTCGATAATCGGTGCGCTGCAAAGCCATGGACTGGTGGAAATCTGAGGCTGGCGGATGCGCGCTGATGGTGTGGACTTCATGTCCTAATGCAAATTTAACCCTGCCTTGGAAACGCTATTTTAACCATTGTGCACCTGCGAACAGGCCGATTGTTTCGCTATCCCCCAAACAGGTCAAACCGGCGGAAACTGTAGTAATTCTGCAACAGAAGAAACAATTGCGCGCTTGCCATGAAACTTTCGGGAAGGTAGAGGGTTTCCGCAGTCCTTTGTGACCATTTTGAAAGGGGAATAATATGCGGAAGCTTGCCCTCGCAGCAGCGCTCGCTACAACGGTATTGGCTACACCAGCCTTTGCCCGTGACAAATCCTGGTATATCGGCGCGGACGCTGGTGCGATGATCGTGGAAGATACCACGCTCAAGATCGTCACCCCGAATTCCAAGGTCAACTACAACACCGGTTACGACGTTGACGGCGTTATCGGTTACGATTTCGGCGGTTTCCGCCTGGAAACGGAAGTTGGCTATCGTCGCGCCTACACCGACACCAACGTGTATGCCAACGGCATCCAGTCCACGCGCGGCAACTTCCGCACGCTGAACTTCATGGTCAACGGTTTGCTGGACTTCGGTCCCGATGACGTCCTGCAGGGCTTCGTTGGCGGCGGCGTCGGCGTTGCGCGTACCTACCTGTACACGCTGACCACCGACGACTCGGACACGGGCTTCGCATGGCAGGCTCTGGCCGGCATCCGCTTCCCGATCACGAGCAAGCTCGATGCGTCGCTGAAGTATCGCTTCTTCAACCATGGCGACATCGGCGTCGTCACCAGCAACGCGCTGGGTGGCCCGGCCGCTGGTTCGGACGTCGATGCGCGCATCCGCACGCACAGCATCCTTGCTGGTCTGACCTACAACTTCGGCGAGCCGGCTGCACCGCCGCCCCCGCCGCCGCCTCCCCCGCCGCCTCCCCCGCCGCCGCCGCCTCCGCCGCCGGCAGTGGAGTGCACGCCTGGACCGTACATCGTGTTCTTCGAATGGGACAAGTCGGACATCACGCCCGACGCCGGCACCATTCTGGACAACGCGATCTCGGCCTACAGCAACTGCGGCAATGCGCAGGTCATGCTGGCTGGTCACGCGGACAAGTCCGGTTCGGCTTCGTACAACGTTGGTCTTTCCCAGCGCCGTGCGGACTCGGTCAAGGCTTACCTGTCGTCGAAGGGCATCCCCGACGGCGTCATCTCGACCGAAGCATTCGGCGAGAGCAAGCCCCGCGTCGAGACCGCCGATGGCGTTCGCGAACTGCAGAACCGTCGCGTGGAAATCACCTACGGTCCGGGCTCGGGTCAGTAATCAGCTTCGATCCTTCGGGATTGAAACGGGAATTCGGGGCTGGTCGCAAGACCGGCCCCTTTTTCTTTGTGCGCCAAACGGGCTGCAAACTTCTGCAACAATTCCGCTATTGATACGCGTTCGCATTATCTGTACCGGGTCCCCGATATGAGTTCATAAAAGGGGATAGACATGGTGCGGGTAAAGACTTTGGCCTTGGCGAGCGCGGCTTTGATCGCATCATGGGGGCCAGCGGCATTTGCAGATGACGCCAGCGCCGCAGCCGCCAACGCCGCCGTCGGAGACGACGACGCCATCATCGTCACCGCCGCCGATGCAGGCACGAAGACCGAAACGCCGCTGATCCAACTGCCCCAGCCGATCAAGGTTGTCACGTCGGAGCAGTATCTGTCGCAAGGCGCGATCAGCATCAGCGACACGGTGAAATATGCAGCCGGCGTTCTTGCCAATCCCTATGGCCGCGACACGCGCGTCGATGGTTTCAATGTGCGCGGTCTCGACGCGCTGCAGTTCCGTGACGGCATGCGCGATATCTTTTCCTATTATGCCAGCATCACATCGGACCCCTACAACTTCTCCCGCGTGGAGATCGTGCGCGGCCCGGCGTCGGTGCTGTTCGGCCAGGGATCGATCGGCGGTCTCGTCAACCTTGTATCAAAGACCCCGGATTTCGAGACGCGCGGTGAACTGAATCTCGTCTATGGCAGCTATGACCGCAAGGAAGCGCTGGGCGACGTCAATGTCGCGCTGGCCGACAATCTGGCGGTGCGTTTCGTAGGTCGCGCCCGTGACGCCGACACCTATGTGGACCATGTTCCCGACGACCGGGTGATGTTCGCGCCGTCGATCCGCTGGCAGTCCACGCCGGACACCGACATCGTGCTCACTGGGCTTTACCAGAAGGACGAAAGCGGATCGACGTCGCAGTTCCTGCCGATCGTCGGCACCTTCTTTCCGAACACCGCCAATCCTGGTGGAACGCTCGATCGCTATACCTTCGTCGGCAAGCCTGGCTGGGATCGCTATAATGGCCGGTCGATCCAGGGCGGCGGGTCCATTACCCACAAATTCTCGGACACCATCCGCCTGAGCCTGAAGGCGCGATACATCGACAGCAATATCGAATATTTCACCCACTATGCGGACAGCTACAGCAATCCGCTCGATCCCTTCTCCGTCTATGGCACGGACGGCCGGACGATCGGCCTGTATGCCGACGCCAGCGACGCGAAGATGAACGTCTTTTCGACCGACAATAACCTGCAGTTCACCTTCAACACCGGCGCGAATATCGAGCACAAGCTGCTCGTCGGCATCGATTACAGCTGGAACAAGGTGGGCAAGCGTTATGCCGGCGGGTTCGAGATCATCGACCTCTACGACATCGATCAGGACGCGCTGGCGACCTACGATCCGACCGGCCCCTACGCCTATGAATCCCAGAAGCAGCTTGGCGTATACGTGCAGGACCAAATCCGCTTCTACGACCGCGTGTCGGTGGTGCTAGGCGCGCGGCGCGATCGCGTGACTGGCTCTTCAGGCCAGAAGGATAATGCCACCACCTTCCGCGCCGGCATTATTGGTGAGATCGGTGCAGGCATCTCGCCCTTCTTCAGCTATACCGAAAGCTTCTTGCCAGTTGCTGGTAATATCCAGCTGCCCGGGGGCATTCCGGGTGATCCCTATCGCCCGCAGACCGGCACGCAATATGAGGCGGGCGTGAAGTGGCAGCCCGGCATCAACACGCTAGTCACCGCCACGGTCTTCAAGATCAAGGAGCGCAATCGAGTCCTCTACGGGGCCAACAACTCCACGACCCAGTCGGGCGAACTCAACACCAAGGGCTTCGAGATCGAGGCGAGCCACACGCTGCCCGGCAATTTCGAACTGCTGGCCAATTACGGCTATTCCAAGCTGAAATCGGAAACGAACACCAGCCTCGACTATATGCCGCGGCACACAGCATCTTTCTGGACCACCAAGACCTTCGGCGTGACGGACGGGGCGCAGCTGCGCCTGGGCGGCGGCGTCGTCTACAACGGGAAGAGCGTGTCGACCAGCGACCTCTGGTCGATCGTCACGCCGTCGCGCACCACGGTCGATGCCCTGGCGGAGATTAACTGGCAGCAATGGCGCTTCTCGGTCAACGCGACGAACCTGCTGAACAAGCAGTTCTTCGCTTCTTGCCTGGCGCGGGGCGATTGCTTCATGGGTGCGCCGCGCAATGTGATGGGGACGATCGGCTATCGCTTCTGACGTGACGCGGGGGAAGGCCATTGTCCTTACCCCGCGCTGCATGAGGCGAAAAAAGGTGACAGGACGATACTCCTTCGCAACAAAGGCGCGTGTGCGGCGTTCGCCGTTAACCTTCCTCCCCCGACCCAGGAGACCCGCAATGACAGTCCGGACCAAAGCGACCCTCGCCCTGCCGATGATGACGGCCGCCATGCTGATGCTCGGCGCCTGTTCTTCGGACAATAAAGGCGCCGAAACGGCATCCTCCGCCGTGCCATCCAGCCCGGCCGGTCCGAGTGCCAAGGCGGTGCTGCTGGCGGCGGACGGGTCGCAAAAGGGAACGGCCCAGGTCGTCGAGACTGCCGAGGGGCTGACGGTCACCGTCAGTGTCACGGGCCTGCCGGCCGGTACGCACGCCGCCCATGTGCACACGACCGGAGCATGCACCGCGCCTGACTTTGCGAGCGCCGGCGGCCACTGGAACCCGACCAAGCACCAGCATGGCAAGGACAATCCGCAGGGCATGCATATGGGCGACATGCCCAACATCCTGCTGGGCGCGGATGGCAGCGGCACGCTGGAATATACGATTCCCGGCGGTAAGCTGGCCAGTGGCGACGCGCCGCTGCTCGATGCCGATGGCGCCGCGATCGTGATCCATGCCGCAGCAGACGATATGAAGACCGATCCCACCGGCAATGCGGGCGGGCGTCTGGCCTGTGGTGTGCTGAGCGCCTCCTAACGGATAACAAGACAGTGCTCCTGCGAATGCAGGAGCCCAGTTCCGTCATCTCCGTTGCGTTGTTCCGGCTCGAAAGTTGTGCGTTAAACCCTGGGCTCCTGCGTGCGCAGGAGCACTCGTCGGTGGGTGGTTATGAAACCTAAGGACGCGCTCACCCCACGGATACTCTTTGTATGCCTGGGCAATATCTGTCGCTCGCCGATGGCGGAGGGTGCGTTGCGCGCGGGTGCAGCGGCGCGCGGACTGAACATCGAAACGGTTTCGGCGGGAACGGGCGACTGGCATGTCGGCCATCCGCCGGACCGCCGCGCGCAGGCGACGGCGCTGGCGCATGGCATCGACATCAGTGGCCTGCGCGGGCGGCAGGTCGATCCTGACGATTTCCACCTGTTCACGCATATCGTAGCGATGGACCGCGAGAATTTGCGGGACCTGAAGGGGCTGCGTCCCGCGCAGGGGACAGCGGCATTATTGCTGATGCTCGACCATCTTCCCGGGCGGGAGGGGACTGGCGTGACCGATCCCTATTATGGCGGGGACGATGGGTTTGAGGCGGTGTGGCAGGATATAGCTGGCGCTGTGGAGGGCCTGCTGGACAGCATCGCGCAAGATCAGCGCCGGGTGAGCGGGTAGCGTTCGGCGAGGTGATAGACCGGCCTCTCGCGGCCGAGGATGCTTTCGTACAGGCCGAATTCGATAACCGGGAAAGACGCGCTGGAAAGTCCCGCGTTCGTGGCGAGGAACTCATGCAGCGGGCCGCTCGCACGGTTGAGGCGGGCGAGCGTGATGTGTGGCAGATAGGCGCGATGTTCCGAAGCGCAGCCAGCATTGATGCAGGCGCGGTCGACGCGGGCGTGCAGCGCCGCCACCGCGTCATGCGGGGTGATGCCCGCCCATAGCGTATCGATCCGGCCCCGATGGTCGAAGGTGCCGACGCTGGACAAGGCGAGATCGAAAGGAATGGCGGTCACGCGGGCGAGGGCGGCGGCGATATCTTCGGCCTGATGCCGGTCCACCTCGCCGATGAAGCGCAGCGTACAGTGAATCTGATCGTCGCTTTGCCAGCGTGCGCCCTCCACGCCATGCATGATGGCAAGCAGCGTTTCGCGGATCGGGACCGGCGGGCGCAGGGCGACGAACAGGCGGTGCATGGGGGGATATTAGAGAGTCTCAGTAGCGGGGTGAACCATTCTCTCCGTCTGTCATCCAGGATTTAATCCGGGATCCCGCTTCTTTAGTGCGCGAGAAGGTTAGCGGGACCCCGGATCAGGTCCGGGGTGACGAAAGGAAGAAAGAACCGTGAATCGTCCTCAACCCGGTTTCCCTTGAAACCCTCTCGAATTCAGCCGATATTAAGGGGTGAACCGGCATTATCGCCGGACGTTATGATGCCTTCACTGGAGATATTTCCCCATGGCTAACTGGTCTGATCCCCGCACGACATCGTCGGGCCTTGGCGGCGTTGCCGCAGGCGCGCAGGATGTCGCGTTCGATGCAGGGCTGCGGTCCTACATGCTGTCGGTCTACAACTATATGGCGAGCGGCGTGCTGCTGACCGGCCTGGTCGCGATGCTTTTCGCGCGCGGCGGCGCCGATTCGATGGCGGCGCAGGTGCTGATCCATGGCGGCATCCTCCGCTATGTCGTGATGTTCGCCCCGCTGATCTTCGTGATGGTGCTGAGCTTCGGCATCAACCGGCTGTCCACGGCGCAGGCGCAGGGGCTGTTCTGGGCCTATGCGGTGACGATGGGCCTCAGCCTCTCGTCGGTGTTCCTGATGTACACCGGCACCTCGATCGCGCAGACCTTCTTCGCGACGGCGGCAGCGTTCGCGGGGCTGAGCCTGTTTGGCTATACGACCAAGAAGGATCTGTCGGGCTTCGGCACCTTCCTGATCATGGGCGTGGTTGGCCTGTTCGTGGCGATGCTCATCAACATCTTCCTG
>JAHFPU010000007.1 GCA_023266635.1 Sphingobium sp. | reverse complement strand
ATGCGCGAAGGAACCGGACGATATGGCAAAGGCCGAACGGCTCGAGGCGGAGATTATCCGGGAGACTGCTCCAGCCATTCATCTGGTGCCGCGCGCCTACCCCGTCCCGATTTCCATCTTCGATCTCGATCGCACCCTGACCCGGCACGGCACCTACACGCCGTTCCTTCTCTTCGCCGCATGGCGCATCGCGCCGTGGCGGATAGTGCTGCTGCCTGGGATGCTGTTCGGGATGATCGCCTATAAATGCCGGCTTATCCGTCGGTGCCAGTTGAAGGCGCTCCAGCACTTCCTGTTGATTGGCCGGTCGTTGCCCAGGCATCAGATCGACACCATCGCCGAGGCATTTGCCGCGCAACTTCACCGGCGAGGTATATTGAAAAAGGGCCTGGCGCGGATCGCGCAGGAACGGGCGGAGGGCCGCCGCGTGATCTTGGCCACTGCCGCCAACGCCTATTATCTGACGGCGATCGCCGACCGGCTCGGTATAACGGATGTCATCGCCACCCGATCCACCTGGCGCGGCGACATGCTGCATCCCGCTATCGACGGCGAAAATTGCTACGGCAAAGCCAAGCTCGACATGGCGAAGGCATTTCTTGAAGCGGAAGGGCTAGGCCGCGCCGACCTGCATCTGCGCTTTTTCTCCGATCATGTTTCCGATCGTCCCACCTTCGAATGGGTCGATGAGCCGATTGCGGTCAATCCGTCGCCGAAACTCGCTTCTCTTGCCCGTCGAAAGGGCTGGGAAGTGTTGGACTGGAAATAGGACGACCTGCCTTTGGCCAGCAGAGCGCTGTTGCCTTCACGCTCAAGATTTCGCTTCCGGAACGCGGAAACCTCTGCGAACAGTTGCGCATGAGTCCGGATAACGAAAGCGGCCTGGAAGCGCTCTACGGCATATATCGCGCCGAATTGCTGCGGTTTCTTGTGGCGCGAACCGGTGACGCCAGCGAGGCGGAGGATTTGCTGCAGGAACTATGGCTGCGCGCGCGGCAGCAAAATACCGGCCCGATCGGCAATGGCCGCGCCTATCTGTATCGCATGGCGCAGAATCTGGTCGTTGATCGATTGCGCGAAAAACAGCGGCGCATGGTGCGCGAGCGACGCTGGACGGATCAGGAAACGGACTTCGCCGCCGCTGGCGTGGAACCGGCGGACCGGCGTCGGACGACGGAGGAGCAGATGCTGGCGCGTGAAGAAGTGGCAACTCTCGTTTCTGCGGTCACGAACCTTCCTGCCGGCGCGCGCAAGGCTTTCGAACTGCACAAGCTGCAGGGATTGAGCCATGCCGAAGTCGCCGCGGAGCTGGGGATCAGCAAGAGTGGCGTCGAAAAACATATGGCTGTGGCGATGAAATATTTACGCCGCGCGTTGCTGGACTGAGGTGATGACAGATATGTTACGTCTCACGTCCAATAAGGGAGAAGGGATAATCTCGCCATGACGGCGCGTTTGGACATAGAGGATCATCTGCTGGATGAAGCATTGGCCTGGCAGCAGTCGCTGGAAAGCGATGACGCTGACTGGGACGGCTATGTCCAGTGGCTGGAGGCCGATCCGCGTCATCGTGAGGCGTTCGATTCCGTTGCGCTCGTCAATGCGGTTGTGGAGGAGCATGCGCCCGCCGTCGGCGACCTCCTTGCCGCTCAGCCGACAGTGGATATTCCCCGTACATCACGCCCGCGACGGTGGGTGGCGGGCGGCGCAATAGCGGCAGCCCTCGCGCTTGTGGTTGCGATTCCGGTTCTTTGGCAGGCCGACCCGGTAACGACCTATCGGTCGGATCCTGGCAAGAGCCGAGACTTCGCGCTAGCGAACGGCACCAATGTCACCCTTTCTCCGTCCAGCGCGATGGTGGTCACCGGCAAGGACGCTGCGAAGATCGAACTTGCCAGCGGTGAGGCCTATTTCGATGTCCGGCATGATCCGGCCCGAACCCTGACCGTCACGGTGAACGGCTATCAGGTGACGGACATCGGCACGCGCTTCATCGTCAACGCCGGCGGCGGCGGTTTCCATGTCGGCGTATCGGAAGGCACCGTATCCGTTGTCGCGCCGCAATCCGGGCAGGCCGTGCAGATCGGCGCGGGGCAGCAGATGTTCGGCGACGATGGCGGCGCAACGGTGGCTCCAATCACGCCCGATGATGTTGGTAGCTGGCGCTCGGGCAGACTGTCCTATAGTGACGCGCCGTTGCCACTCGTCGCTGCGGATATCGCACGCTATTCGGGCAAGGCCGTCATTGTCGATCCGTCGCTGGAGAAGAGCCATTTTTCGGGGATACTGGTCATCGGGGACGGGACTAGGCTGCTTACGGATCTGGCAACGGTCATGGCCATCCGGATCAGTCCGGAAAAGGGCGGTTATCGCCTCAGCGCTGCTCGCGCTCACTGAAGCCGGATTATTCGCATCTCCGGCGTTCGCGCGGGAACAGCAGTATAGCGTGGACATTCCGGCGGGGCCGCTGAGCGCGGGCCTTACTTCGTTCTCCCGGATTACTGGCCTGTCGATCGGGCTGTCCGGCACCATGCCGCGTGTCATGACACAGCCGGTATCGGGCCCCATGTCGGCGCAGGCCGCCCTGCGGCGTTTGCTCCGGGGAACGGGCCTTCGCGCCGTCAGGGTCAGCGCATCCGTGTACCGGATCGAACGCGCGCCAGCCGTGCGTCAGCAACCGGCCGATGACGCGCCACGTCTGGTGCGGGAGACGCCGACATCGATTGCAGCCGACATCATCGTCACGGCGCAGAAGCGTCCGCAATTCCTTGCCAATGTCCCGCTTTCCATTTCGGTGCTGTCGCCGGAAAATCTGCCAGGCGGTGTGCTGGCGCCCGGCAGCCATAAAGTCGCAGCCTCGACAGAGGGGTTGGCGATGACCAACCTCGGCCCCGGCCGGAACAGGCAGTTCATCCGGGGCGTGGCCGACAGTCCCTTCAACGGCCTCAGCCAGTCGACGGTGGCGGTCCAGGTCGACGATGCCCGCGTGACCTACGACGCTCCCGATCCCGACCTGCGCCTGATCGATATCGACCGTGTCGAGATACTCAAGGGGCCTCAGGGGCCGCTTTATGGTTCGGGCGCGCTTGGCGGCATCTACCATATCGTAACCCGCCGCCCCGATCTGGATAGCGCATCGGCCTATGCGCGCCTGTCGTCGGAAGCGGTGCAGCATGGCGCGGTCGCCGGTGGGATCGACGGGGTCGTGAACCTGCCGATTGACGAGGGACGGCTGGCCGTACGCGCGGTCGGCTATCACTCCTACAGCCCCGGCTGGATCGACAATGTCGGGCGAAAGGGCAATGCCAACGCGACCCACACGTTGGGCGCGCGCCTTGCGATCCGCTGGCGACCGTCCGACGACTGGACGGTAGATGTCGCGGGAATGTTTCAGGACCTGAACGCGAAGGACAGCCAATATGTGCTGGCGTCCGACGATACGCTGAAACGCGACAACGCCATTGCCGAACCGAACGACAACGACTTTCGCATGGGAAGCGCAACGGTAAGTGGGCAGGTCGGCGCTCTGCGCCTGCTCTCGGCCACCAGCTATATCGGCCATGATGTCGACTATGTCCTCGATGCGACGGACTCGGGCTCCTATTTCGGTCTGTCCGGCCCCGCCATCTACCGGGACAAGCGGCAGTACGGGATATTCAATCAGGAACTGCGCCTGTCCGGCGATTGGTGGCTGGCCGGCATATCCTACATGCGGGCGAATACGCATGACGAGGCGACGATGGAGAGCGTCGGAAGCGCACCGGAGCCAGTGGATACCGAGGACCGGCTGGTCACGGAATATGCGGCTTTCGGCGAAGCCACCGTCCGCTTGTTCTCCCGGATCGACGGCACGATTGGCGCACGCGTCTTTCATTCGGTGACAAGCAACGAGAATGTCGAGCAGTCGGGGCAACGCGAACTGCGGATCAACAAGACGGTGCTCTCGCCCAGCATGACGTTTTCCGTTCCATTGTCCGACCGGGGGCTCATCTATCTGCGCTATGCGCGCGCCCTGCGGCCCGGTGGTCTGGCCTCGAACGGCCTGGCGGGCGACAGGCGGTTCGATTCCGACGAACTCGGAACGGTAGACCTTGGCATGCGGAGAGCGTCCAGAAATGGGCGCTTCTCCGTTTCCGCCAGCGCCTATTACACCCTCTGGACCGACATCCAGTCGGATTTCCTCCTGCCAAACGGCCTTGTCTCCACGCGCAATGCCGGCCGTGGCAGGATATTGGGTGTCGAGGCTGCGGCTGAATGGCGCATCGGCGGCGGGTTCAGCCTTTCCGCAGGCGGTAGCGCCCAGAGCGCCATGCTGACTCACGCGGCGACCGGGATCGAGCTCGACGACCGCCGCCTGCCCATTGCGCCGGACATTACGGGCCGGGCCGTCTTCACAAAGGCGTTCGATCTTGGGGACTGGCGTGCGCAGCTTGCGGCGCAGGTCAATTATATCGGCCATGCCCGCCTGACGTTCGACGACGATCTCGACCGGGAAATGGGCAACTACACCATGGCGGCCGCCAGCGCGTTGTTCACCCATGGCCCCGTGACATTGTCCGCTCGCGTCGACAATCTCTTCGACGTCATGGGCGACAACAGCTTTGCCTTCGGCAATCCATTCTCGATCCGCTCGGGTTCGCAATATACGCCCCTGCGCCCGCGAACCCTGACGCTATCGATCAGCCGGAACTGGTAAGGCAGGATTATCCCGCGAACGGCGTTTCCGCCACGCCGGGAACATCGACGCGGAAACGGAAGATTGCGCCAGACAGGGGCTGCGCGGCAAGCTCGTCGTCGCTCAACCCTGTCCGAGCCGTGGTGACGAAGGCGGTGCGCAAGTCTTCGCCCCCGAATGCAATCATCGTCGGGCGTTTTGCGGGCAGGGGAACCTCTGTCAGTATCGCGCCGTCCGGCGACAGGCGGACGACCCGTCCACCATCGAACAGCGCTGTCCAATAGCATCCTTCCGCATCGGTCGATCCCCCGTCGGGGCGGCCCTGACCCATGGGGAATTGATGCAGTATCCTCCGGTTTGCAATCTTCCCCGTTGCCAGATCGTAGCTATAGTCGCGCAGCGCATGGCTGGGCGTATCGGTATGGAAGAAGCGCGCGCCGTCGGCGGTGAACGCCGCGCCGTTGCAGGTGAGCATGCCCCCCTCGATTTCCGTGATCCGGCCATCGCCATCCAGCCGGTAAAGCCCAGCATCATGCGCAGACTTCGCCATGTTCACGCTGCCCGCCCAGAAGCGCCCCGCCGGGTCGGTGCGGCCGTCGTTGAAGCGGATGTCGGGACGCTGCGCGAAAATCTGCGCGCCGAATGGGACAGGCTCCGCGTCCCAATTGGCCAGCGTCGCAAATCCGTCCTTCATCGCCAGCAAAAGGCCGCCACCGGCACGAAAGGCAAAGCAGCCGACAGGCGCAGCAAAGGTGCGGCATTCGTCCAAGCCCGTATCGGGGTGGAAGCGATGCAGTTCGTTGCGCGCAATATCGACCCAGTAGAGCGCCTTCTCTCCGGCATGCCAGCGCGGCCCTTCACCCAGCATCGCACGGGCGTCCAGCGCGATGTCCAATTGTGTCATAATGGCCGCAACTCCGCTATATTTTGCTGCTGATGGGATAGCGCCGTTTGCTTATTCGGCGTGGCGCTTTAAGCACAATGAGCCCCTTCACGAAAGGCAGGACATGGCAAAGCCCGAACCCTGGAGATTATCGCTGGATATCTATCCGGTGATTACGACGATCGAGACCCGCTATCAGGATCTCGATATCATGGGTCACGTGAACAACGTCGCCATGGCGGGAATCTTCGAAACCGCGCGGGTGCGTTTTCACCGTCACCTTGGCCGCCATCCCCATGATTCCGGGGTGCGCTGGCTGATTGCTGCGGTGTCGCTCAATTACCTTCAGGAGGCGCATTATCCTGAAGAGGTCACGGTCGGCTGCGCGATCGACCGCATCGGCACGACCAGCTGGACTGTTGCTTCCGCCGCGTTTCAACATGGTGAGTGCGTCGCCACCTGCGACAGCGTCGTTGTCACGCATGGGCCGGAGGGCCGCCGCAACATTGACGATTTCCTGCGCGAGGCCATGGAAGTGAACGCCATCCGGCGCCCCTGACCTCAGTCTTCGAAAACAGCCGCCCGCTTTTCCATTTCCGCCGCTACTGCCTCGCGCTGGTTCGGGCTTCCCAACAGCACAGCTTGCGCATCGCTCTCGGCCTGCAGGATCGTGGCGGCGTCAGCCTCCTCCGCTTGGGCTATCAGCGTTTTTGCTGCGCGTATCGCATGCGGATTACGCGCAGCAATGGATCGTGCGATCTCCAGCGCCGCCGCGTGCGCATTGTCTGCGACACGCGTCACCAGTCCGATCTCGGCGGCCTCCGAGGCGGCGACCTTGCGCCCCGTATAGGTCAGCTCGCGCAACACATCCCCTCGCACGATCCCGCTGGTGAGCACAAAGCCGCCCATGTCCGGGACGAGGCCCCATTTAATTTCCATCAGGCTCAGCATGGCGTCGGGCGTGGCAATCCGAATGTCGGCCCCCAGAGCGATCTGAAGGCCACCCCCAAAACACACCCCGTGGATCGCGGCGATCACCGGCATGGGTAGTGCGCGCCACACCATGGCTGCATGCTGAAACAGGTTGCTCGGACCGAATTGGCGCGCCGAGAGATCTGGCAGGCCTTGCGCAAAACTGGAAAGGTCCAGTCCCGCACAAAAGGCGCGGCCTTCCCCGGACAGGACGACCGCGCGCACGTCGCTTCGGGCACGAAGCGTCTCGCCCATCTGCGCAAGACTTTCGAACATGGCGTTGTCCAGCGCGTTCATCTTGTCGGGTCGGTTCAGCCGGACCTGCGCGACGCCGGCCTCGACCGACAGGGTCACTCTTTCCGTCATCGCGTCGCTCCTTCTTATGGTTTCACGAACCTTAACCATTTGTTGAGATATAGGGCATAGCGTTCCTCGCCAAAGAGGTGGACCGCCAATGCATATTTTCACGCGCACCCGTGAGGACGGGACCGAAGACCAGGACTCCGCGCCGCGCGCGGCCATGCGCCGCATTCGCTTGCTGGTGGTCGACGAAAATGCCACGGCGCTGTCCGTCATGGGCCGCCGCCTTTCGCATATGGGCTATGACGTGGCGCTGGCCGAAAACGGCTTCGTCGCGATCAACATGCTGATGGCGCAGAAATTCGATCTTATCCTCATCGACATGCGCATGCAGATGCTCGACGGCGTCGCCACCATGAAGAAGATGCGCGCCTCTGGCCTGCTAGGTCAGGCTTCGGTCATGATGATCACCGGACAGAGCGACAGCGCAGCTATCGTCGAGGCGCTTGAGGCGGGCGCGGATGACCAGATCGTCAAACCGTTCGACTTCGAAATTCTTGACGCGCGCATTCGCCATGTCGTGACCCGCGCGCAGCGGATCACGGAGCTTGCCCGCTACAACGATGAGCTTGACGCCCGCATCGCTCGCCGGGCGATGGAGCTGGGCGAGACCCGTGCGACACTGGACGAACTCCAGGCCGACCGCGCCCGCTTGGTGGCATCTATCCAGGCGCTTCATGATGAACTGGAACGGGTTAATCTCGCTAAGGGTTGAGCCGCATCGGGGCTGTTTCCACCTCCGTTCGTGTCGAGCGTAGTCGAGACATGTTGCGCACAGTGTCTCGACTACGCTGGACACGAACGGAAGGGGCGTTTGCCTACCGCTTCAACCAATGGCTCGCGACAAACCAGGCAGTAATCCCGCCAGCCAGTGCTACACAGATCCCGACCACGCCCCAGAACGCCCAGGGTTCGTGCGCATAGGGAATGCCATCGACATTCATGCCGAGCAGGCCGGTCAAAAAAGTCAGCGGCAGGAATACCAGCGCCACCACCGAGATGATCAGCGCCTGGAGATTCATCTGTTCCGCGCGCAGGTCGGTCAGCCCTTCATGCGCCAGTGCCGACCGCTCCCGCACCGCCTCCAGTTCCTCCGCCATGCGCGCGCACCGATCGGCGGCTTCCTGCAGATGCAGCCGGTCGTCATCTTCCAGCCAGGGCGCCTCGGCCATGGCCAGTCGCTCGATCGCCTGACGTTGCGGCGCAATGAAGCGGCGATAGGCGATGGCCGTCGCGCGGATGGCCGACACCCGCCGCCGGGATTCGGTGGGACCTTCCTCGCTGATCTCGCTCTCTATATCGTCCAGCGTATCGCCCAACTCCGCAACCTCGGGGTCGAGAACGTCGGTAATCTCCTGCGCCAGACAGGCGATCAGGTCGCCGGGGTCATGGATGCTTCCCGCCATCATCCGGTCCATAATCGGCTCCAGCGCCGCCAGCGTGCGATAGCTGACGGAAATGACCCGCCCCTTCTGCGCCCAGATGCGGATCGACACCAGCGCGTCGCCAATATCACCCTCGGCTTCCACGCCCGGGCCGCGCAGGTTGATCAGCGCGCCCGGCCCCATGAAGGTGCAGCGTGGCCGCGTCTCCTGCGCCACCAGCGCGCTGATCGCAGGTTCGGGCATGTTGGTGAGCCGCCCGGCGATATGCCGCGCATCTTCCCTACGCCCGTCAATATGCAGCCATGTGAAGAAGGGCGTGTCGGGCGACGCGCAAAAGGCGTCCAGCTCCTCCTCATGCGTCGTCTGCCCGTCATGCACGAACACCCGGCTCATGATGCCATCCCGATCCAGAGTGTGAGGCCCGGTTTAAGCCGGTCAGGAGGCATTTCGGCTACAACGCGCAAGGCATCCGCTCGCGCGCGATCAAGTATAGCCGAAGGCACTGAGGCTTCATGGTAGATTTGATCTGCTTGCGCCAACAACCGGGCCTCACGAACCAGCAGATCGTCGGGATCAGCAGAGCGCACCGTAAATCTGACTATATCCGCATTTGCCGCATCGGGTATGTCGGAAAGCCAGAACGCTACGTCCGGGTCGGGGCCTAGCGGATCAATCGCGCCACCTGGCAAAAGTGCATTTGCAAGTGCACGACGACGATCCGCTGAATCGGGCCAGGTTTCGCGCATCTCTGCACGTGCTCCCCGAAGTGCGCGGGCCAGATCGCCAAGGCGAGAGGGTAAAAGCGCTTCGATCCGCTGCCGCAATGATGCCGCCAGCCCCGCCGACGCGCCGCCCGTGCCGATGGCGATCAGCACTGGATCGCGATCCACGATGGCGGGCAGGGTGAAGTCGCACAGCGCCGGGCGATCGACGGCATTGACCAATATGCCCCGCGCCCTCAGCCGCGCGACCGCCGCCTCTGCTTCCCCGTCATCCTCGATGGCGACGATGGCCAGCGCAGCCGCTGTGGTCTCGTCCGCCACGATGGCGCCGGCGCGCTCCAGCAACCGCCGTTTCGCCGCCGCTGTCTCGCCGTCACCCAGCAGGATCACCGGCCGGTTCGTCAGGCGTACGAACAGCGGCAGGCTATGCATAGGTTACCCCTTTACCCAGTCGGGGATGCTGTCGCCGGCGATCAGCGTTTCGATCGGTGGGCGGGCGCGGACCACGGCCCATTTGCTTCCCGACACCAGCACCTCGGGCGTCAGCGCCCGGCTGTTATAAGTGTTTGCCATCGTCGCGCCATAGGCGCCCGCAGTCATGAAGGCGACCAGGTCACCCGGTTCCACTTCCTCCATGTCACGATTGGTGGCGAAGGTGTCGCCACTCTCGCATACCGGCCCAACCACGCTCGCGGTCACGCGCTTGTCCGTCGCCTTCACCGCGCGGATATTGTGCCAGGCGTCATAGAGGCTTGGGCGCAGCAGGTCGTTCATCGCCGCATCGACGATCACGAAGGGCTGCGTCGCGCCCTGCTTCACCCGCACAACCCGCGACACCAGCGCGCCGGCATTGCCGACGATTACCCGGCCCGGCTCGAACAGTAGGCGCACGTCCCAGTCCGCCGTGACCCGCGTCACCATCGCGCCATAGTCGGCGGGGCTTGGCGGCACGGGCTGGGACGGGTCGTAGGGCACACCAAGCCCGCCGCCGAGGTCGGCGGTGCGGATGACATGGCCATGGTCACGCAGCACTTCGATCAGCGCGCCGACCTTCTCGAACGCCGCCTCAAGCGGGGCGAGGTCGGTTAGCTGGCTGCCGATATGCACGGCGACGCCCTGCACATCCAGACCGGCCAGCTGCGCCGCCCGGTCATAGGCGGCGACCGCGTCGGCATAGGGAATGCCGAACTTGTTTTCCGATTTGCCGGTGGAAATCTTCGCATGGGTGCCCGCGTCGACATCCGGGTTGATCCGATAGGCGACCGGCGCGACCTTGCCCAACGACAGCGCAACCTCGGACAACATCTCGGCTTCCGGCTGGCTCTCCAGATTGAACTGGTAGATGCCCTTCTCCAGCGCCAGCCGCATCTCCTCCTGCGTCTTGCCGACGCCGGAAAACACGATGCGGTCCGCCGGAATGCCCGCCGCCAGCGCGCGCAGCAGTTCGCCGCCCGACACCACGTCCGCGCCAAGGCCAAGCCCCGCCAGCGTCGCCAGCACGGCGGCGTTGGGATTGGCCTTCACCGCAAAGGCGACAAGCGGGTCCTTCAGCGCATCGAGCGCCGCGCGGAACACACCTACATGGCGGGTCAGGGTGGCGGTGGAATAGACGTAAACGGGGGTGCCGACCGCGTCGGCAATCGTTGAGAGCGGCACCTGCTCAACATGCATGGCGCCGCGCCGGTAATCGAAATGATCCATTGGCCTCTTGTCTGTCTTCTTAATGTTCGGGGGGCAGTTCGAACGGATCGTCCTGCCGCTGGTCGGACTGCCTGAGCAGTTCGGCGTTACGTTCCGGCCGCGCCTGCGTGGATGGCTCCATCAGCTGCTGGGCGGTGGGCGCTTCGGATGCGCCCCGGGGGATGGGCGGGGTTCCGCCGCCGGGTTTCGGCTTGAGCGCCTGTCGCCCGCCACACGCCGACAGCGCGATGGAGAACGCGATGAGGACTGCGAGCTTGCGGGTCATGCTTCCGTCTCCAGTGCGGCGTGGGCCTGCGCGATGCGTTCGCGGACCTGCGCCGGGGCGGTGCCGCCATGGCTGATCCGGCTCGCGACCGATGCGTCGATGCTCAGCACCGCGAACAGCCGCTCGTCAATGCGCGGGTCGATGGCCTGAAGCTCCGCAAGCGACAAAGCGGGCAGGGACACGCCCTTGTCGTCCGCCGCCTTCACCGCGCGCCCGGTAATGTGGTGCGCTTCACGGAACGGCACATTCGCCTCCCGCACCAGCCAGTCGGCTAGGTCGGTGGCTGTCGCATGGCCGCTTTCGGCGAGCGCGCGCATCCGGTCGGTGCGGAATGTCACCGTCTCGATCATGCCGGTCATCGCCGCGATCGACAGGCCCAGCAGGTCGTGCGCCTCGAACACCGGCGGCTTGTCGTCCTGCATGTCCTTGGAATAGGCGAGCGGCAGGCCCTTCATTGTGATGGTCAGTGCCGTCATGCACCCGGCGATCCGCCCGGAATGGCCGCGCACCAGTTCGGCGGCGTCCGGGTTGCGCTTCTGCGGCATGATGGAGCTGCCGGTCGAATAGGCGTCGGGCAGCGACACGAAGCCGAAGGGCTGGCTCGCCCAGATGATGAATTCTTCGGCCAGCCGCGACAGGTGCAGCGAGCATTGCGTCGCCGCCATCAGATAATCGAGCGCGAAGTCGCGGTCGGACACGCTGTCCAGGCTGTTGTCGGTCGGCTTGGCGAAGCCCAGCGCCGCCGCCGTCGCATGCCGGTCGATCGGGAAGCCGGTCCCGGCCAGCGCCGCCGCGCCCAGCGGGCTTTCGTTGAGCCGCGCCCGCGCGTCCGCAAAGCGCGACCGGTCGCGCCGGACCATCTCATAATAGGCCATCAGATGATGCCCCAGCGTCACCGGCTGCGCGGATTGCAGGTGGGTGAAGCCCGGCATCACCGCCTCGGCCTGCTCCTGCGCCCGCGCCACCAGCGCCTTCTGCAGTGCGGCCAGGCCCGCATCCACCTCGTCCATCGCGTCGCGCACCCACAGGCGGAAATCGGTCGCCACCTGATCGTTGCGCGACCGCGCCGTGTGCAGCCTGCCCGCCGCCGGTCCGATCAACTCGGCCAGCCGCGATTCGGTGACCATATGGATGTCTTCCAGGTCCAGATTCACCGGAACGCCGTTCGCCGCATATTCGGCGGCGATCGTGTCGAGCCCCGCGCTGATCGCGGCGGCGTCCTCGCCCGCAACGATACCCTGCTTGGCCAGCATTGCCACATGCGCCTTCGACCCGGCAATATCTTGTTTCCACAATCGCTTGTCGAAGGGGATGGAGGCATTTATCTCCCGCATGACTGAAGCAGGGCCGGCGGCAAAACGCCCGCCCCACATGGAATTGGAGATGTCCTTGCGATCCGTAATTGCCCTGCTCCTGCTGACCGGCGCGTTGAGCGCCTGCGATAGGCAATCCGCACCCAAGGAGCAAGCGAATGGCTCCGCGCAAATCACCGCGGATGAGGTCGCTCCCGACGAAGTGAAGGATAGTGCGGCGGGCGATGGTGAAGGGTCGTTTAAATACACGATCGACCGCAGCAAGGCTGGCACGGCCGCGCCCGATTACGCCTTCATTTCCCCTGATGGCGGCGACGCGACTCTGAAGGACTTTGCGGGCAAGCCGCTGCTGGTGAACCTGTGGGCGACATGGTGCGCGCCCTGCGTTGCGGAAATGCCGACGCTGGACGCCATCGCCGGGGATTATCAGGCGCAGGGCTTGCAGGTCCTCACCATCTCACAGGACAATCAGGGCGAAAAACAGGTCGCCCCCTTCTTCGCGAAACGCAAGTTCACCCATCTGAAGGCTTGGCTCGATCCCGAAAACCGGTTCAGCCTCGGCTACGGCACCGGCATGTTGCCCACGACGGTGCTCTACGGCGCGGACGGCAAGGAAGTCGCCCGCGTCGCTGGCGCGATGGACTGGGAAAGCAAGGAAGGCAAAGCGCTGATCGCCGAGGCGTTGAAAGCGGCGTGAGGGGAGGCGGGCGGATCACCTCTGCCACATATTGCTCCCACCCCCGTTCGCTTCGAGCGTAGTCGAGAAGTCTGCGCGAGGCTTCTCGACTACGCTCGAAGCGAACGGAGGTTGGGAGTGAACCGGGCGGTTGTCGCCTAGTCCCCACCTCACATCAAAATATAACGAGACTTCCAGCAATCGGGCTTACCACCGCGATCCTTGACCGCAGCCTTCTGCACATGCCGATGCTTGCCACAATCCCAGGCCAGCACATCCTTGACCGCCGCGAGAGGCGCAAGGCTCAGCAACAGCGGCGCGAGCGCAAGAGAAAGAATGGCGGATAGGTCCATGGCGCACATTCATTGCGCTTGCGATCCTTTCGCCAGCATGAATGTGTCGGAACTGGCATGGATATCATTTTGGCCATGAATATATTGATTATGATGGGAGTCTGGCGGCCGCATCATATCCGATTTCTTCACGGGTGGCTCAGTTAACCTGCGAAATTAGATCGGTTTTGGGCCAAATTTTCCCATTACGAGACGCCCCACAGGATTTACCTACGGCGCGAACCGAATATGACGTTGAGCGGGGAATTCGGGGGTGATCATGCAGTTCAATACAGTCTTGCGGGCGTCTTTGCTCGCCTGCGGCCTATGCGCTTCGACAATGGCCATTGGGCAGGAAAAAACGGGGAATAAGGAAGGTTTCTCGCTGGCGCCGGGCACCGTGCGGATCATGCTGATGCGTCCGGTAATTCAGGTTGGCGAGCAATCAACCGGTGGCATGTATGAACCTAACGCCGATTGGACGACGCAAGCGCGCGAGAATATAGCGGCCTCTCTCCACGATGCGCAGTCCAAGCTGGGGAACCAGATCACCAGTTATGCGGAAACAGCCAGCGGCGAAGAACCTGTCATCACGCAATATTCGCATCTGTTCGGAACCGTTGCGGATTCGGTGATCGAGTATCAGTTTTTCCCTGGAAATCGTTTGCCTACCAAGAAGCGGGACAAGGGGTTCGATTGGGCCGTTGGGCCTGGGATCGCATCCCTTAAGTCGCTTGAGGGCGCCGATTACGCCCTGTTTATCACGACGCGTGACGAATTTGGTTCGACCGGCCGTAAAGTCCTGCAGATTTTTGCAGCTATGGGAGGCGTCAGCGTCACGTCGGGCGTCCATACGGGTCACGCGGGCCTAATCGACCTGAAAACCGGGGAACTGGTGTGGTTGAATGCCGATCGCCAGATGGGGGGCGATGTCAGAACGCCCGAGGGCGCCCAGAAGCGGGTAAAGCAATTGTTGGAGGGTTTCCCCGGGAAACCAGTCGAGACGGCTGCGCTGGCGGGCAAGTGACATGAAATTGCGCGCCTTTGCTCTTATGGCGTTGACCGGCTTCGCAACGCTTCAGCCCGCCCGCGCCGCTCAGGATGCTTTTCAACTTCCGCCCTATGCTCACGCCTATGAACCGCAGACCGTTGATGAGCGCGGACAGTGGATGGAGGCGGATGAGCGGGAGCGCCAAATCCGCGACAGTCCCTTGCGAATCCGCGAAGGCAATCTGGAAACGTATCTTCGCACCGTGCTTTGCCACGAAGTTGGACAGGACAGGTGCGCCGGCGTTCGCATTTACGCGATGGAAGTCCCTATGTTCAACGCGACCATGATGGCCAATGGCGCCATGGAGGTCTGGTCAGGTCTACTGCTACGCGTCCGTAGCGAAGCGGAACTTGCCGCCATACTCGGCCACGAGTTTGCGCATTTCGAACTTCGTCACCGTTTGAACGGCTTCAAAAATCAACGTGGCACGTCCGACGCCATGGCATGGATCAGCGTGCTTGGGGGCATCAGCAACACGCCAGTGGGCAGCGCCAACCTATCTCTGCTGGGTTCGGTGTATCGCTTTGGGCGCGATCAGGAATCGCAGGCCGACCTGCTCGGGCTGAAATATCTCGCCAACTCCGGATACCCGGCCGGGTCAGCTTCCCTAGTCTGGCAATCACTGATGGCGGAGGAGGATGCGAGCGCATTGGGACGAAAGCAAAAGCCGAAGCAGAAATATACGGCTGGCTTCTTCGACTCTCATCCTGCCTCATTTGAGCGTGCGGCCCGGCTTGCGCAGGAAGCGGCGAAACTGCCTGCCGGCGGCGATGCAAGAGCAAAGGAATTTCAGGAAGCGGTCGCCCCCTATTTGCCGCGCTTCCTCACGGCCCAGGTAAAGCTGAACGATTTTGGGGGGAGCGAGTATATCCTCTCCAATCTTTCCCAACGGTCCGGATGGACCGGTGATTTGCTGTTTGCGCGCGCGGAACTTCACCGTGCAAGGGCGACGCCGCGCGATCTTCAACTCGCCAGCCAGTTTTATCGTGATGCAAAGGGCGCGGGATATTCCAATCCTGACCTCGACCGAAATCTGGGCCTGTCATTGTTGCGGAACGGTCAAACCGAAGAAGGTCGTGCTGCGCTGTCATCTTATCTAACTGCCTATCCTGACGCGTCGGACGCCAAGGCGATCAACGCCCTTTTGGCGAATTGAGGAATATTATCATGCGCTATGCCTTTATGATTGCCGTCATAGTCGGAGCATCCTCCTCTGCATGTCTTGCGAATGCCCTGATCTCGCCCGGACCCCACGCGGCGATCGCCCAATCTCGGCTATCGGCGACGCCGGATGGCCAATGGAACAGATTGAGCAGGAGGGATGGCAAAAACGTCGAATTGTGGACGCTTGACGGAGATTCGCTCAACAAGGTCACGTTCTTCGGCGGTATCCCGGTCGGAAAGCCGCTCTTGCGGGAAATCGACAAGAAGAACCGTCCCCTGCCGAAGGTGATGAGCAATATGCTGATTACCGACATTCCGGCTCTGCTTGAATCGACCTACCGAAGCCAATTCTCGGTCAACCAGATCCAGATCGAGACGCAGGAGCCTGCGTTGCTCGACGGGAATAAGGGGATACGATTTACCTATGCATTCACGCGCGCCGATGATGAGGTGCTGCGCAAGGGAGAGGGTATTGGCGCCATGGTCGGCGGGCAGCTATATCTCGTGACCTACGAAGCGCCGTCGCTTTACTTTTTCGAGAAAGATTTGGAGAAATTCCATAAGCTGATTACGACCCTGAAGTTGTGATCGATTGGGTATTGGATTTGCTCTTATTGCTCATGCCGATCAGACTTTGGCTTCTTATCCTCGCGATATTTGCCTTTTTAGCTGGGTCGGCATGTCTATTCTTTGTCACGCGCTCGGCCATTGGTCTTTAAGGCCCGTTCTACTCCACCCTTACACATGCGCCACCGTCCCATGCCCTGCGCAGCACGCCGCGCGGCTCGCCTCGACATACTCGGCCTCCTGCCACCAATAATGCTGGTGCGCTTCGGCGACGCGGGGGAGGATCATATTCTCCGCCGCCGCCGACTGCTGCTTTTCGAACGGCGCGATAAGTGAGTCCGGTGTGTGGACGAAGCCGTTGGCGACCACGTGCCGCACCGCCGCCACATCCTCGATCCGCTTCAACGGATCGCCCTCGACCAGGATTAGGTCCGCCAGCATCCCCGGCGCGATCCGGCCGATCGGTTCGCCCAGAAACTCGCCGCTGTTGCGCGTGGTAGAAAGTAACGCGTCATGCGTCGATACGCCGTAGCGCACCATGCCCCGCATCGCGAGGTGCAGGCTGATCGCCACTAGGTCGATCGGCGCGTCCGTGCCGTTGATGACGTGCCAGCCAAAGCCCATCGTCTGCTTAATCTGCGCGACCTGCCGCTCCAGATTCTCCATCAGCGGTTGCCGGTCGCCTTCCTTCATCGCCTTCACCCGCGCCATCAGCTTGGCATATTCCCAGGGCGGGAAGAGGGTGCGGATGCGCTTGTCCTCGGCGATGCTGCTGTCTTCGCCCAATAGGGCGGATGCGATGAACAGGGTCGGCGTGCGTCCGGCTTTCGCCCCGGCGAACAGGCCGTTCACATCCTGATAGCCGCCGCCCAGCGACGTGATCGTCCGCGAATAGCCATAGCGGTTGGTCGCGCCCAGATGCTCCATGCAGTCCATGCCGCTGTGCAGCGCCGGATAATGATAATGCGATGACAGGTGCATCCCCATCCGGTGCGACGCATCCACGACCTTCTTCTGCTCGTCATGACGCAGGCGGACATAGGTCTTCACCATGTCGTAGGACAGCGCCTCGGCCCGCGACAGCTCCAGCTCCAGCTGCCCCGGCTCCGTCACCGGCCGCATGAAGTTATAGAAGATGCGCGATCCGTCGATGGCCTCGCCGGTGGCATAGTGCCGCGCCGCAATCCGCGCGCCGCTGTCGATCGCTTCCCGGTCCTCGACCATATGATAGGCGGGGCAGCCGGGAGAGCGGGTGGCGGTGATGCCCATCGCCAGCCAGGCGCGGCCCATCCGGTCGCCATAGCCATAGCCTGCCATCTGCCGGTGGGTGTGCATGTCGATCAGGCCGGGCAGCAGGACGAGGCCCGACCCATCCACGATCTTCGCGTTCGCATCCGTCGCGCCGCCCTTGGGCAGGATCGCCGCGATCTTGTTGCCCTCGACCACCACGTCCATGTCGGTCTTATATTCGGGCGCGGTGGCGTCCCACATCCTGCCGGCCCTGATAACGGTGCGACCCGAGGGCTTGGCATTGGCCCAGTCCAGACGGCAGGGGACTGTCCGTGGGGCGCCGCCGGTGGCTGATACCATCCGGAGCTTCCCATTGGAGAGATAGAGGAGCGAGCCGGAATCGCCGCTCCAGCTCGGCGCGTCGGTCACTTCCGTAGTGATCTGCTTCGGTGCGCCGGTGAACTTGCCGGCCTCGTCCACGGCCACGACCCACAGGGTGCTGGCGAAAACATAGGCGAAGCTCTTGCCATCCGGCGACCAGACCGGCCCGTCCACCCCGCGCACGCCCAGTGAGCGGCCCGGCGCGACGGGCGCGTAGCTGCCCTTGCCGGTGGCGCGGTCGACCGTCAGGATTTCGCTGTGCCCTTCGCGATAGCGGGCGGACACCGGCTTGAACGCGGAATAGGCGATGGTCTTTGCGCCGGGACCGAAGGTCGGGCGGCCCGGCTCCCACAATCCGTCATAGACCTTCTGTACCGCGCCGCCCGCCACCTCGACGGTATGCAGCGCGCCCTCCTGATCCAGGAAAGCGATCAGCGTCCCGTCCTGGGACCAGGCCGCATAGGTCGCCGCCTGATCGGGCAGGTTGGTGAGTTGACGCTCTTTCCCTGTCTTCAGGTCATGCAGATAGATGTCGAGCGTGCCGTTCCGGTCGCTGGAATAGGCGATGGTCTTGCCGTCCGGCGACCAGGCCGGATCGCATTTATGATAGCTGTCCTTTACCAGCCGCTTGGGCCGCCCGCCAATGGGCAGCAGCCACAGGTCGTTGAGCGCCACGAACGCCACCTGCTTGCCGTCGGGCGACAGAGCGGGGCTGGCGATCCCGACCACCGGCTTGGGCGCCGTCGAATCGAAATCGCGTGTCTTCTTCTTATAGTCAGGCGTGGTGACCGGTACCGAAACCGTAAACGGCACGATATCCGTGGCGCCGTGGGGGGTGCGTCGCCTGATCTTGCCGTTCGATCCGTAGAGGAAACCGCCGCCGGGCAACCACCCGGTGCGGAAGGGGTACAGATCCTCCCCGGCCACCACATCCTTGCCATCATGGACCAGCGTCATCGTGCCGGGTCCTGCCCGCGTATAGGCAATGCTGCCGTCGGGCGCGAAACTGGGGGCCTGGATCGCCGATGGGCGCATCCTGTCGGCCGAAGGGGGAACGGAGGCCACCTGCGTGGCCACGCCGTCCAGGCCGCAGACCATCAGCTTGGTGCCGTCCGCAACATAGGCGATCTTCTTGCCGTCCGGGGACCAGCAGGGTTCGGAATCGTTGGACTTGCCCTGCGACAGCGGCTTGACCGTGGCGGTCGCCACGTCGAGCAGATAGATGGCGTAGCGCCCGTCGGCCCGGTCGCTGGCAAAGGCGATGGTCTTGCCGTCGGGCGACCAGCGCGGCTCGCGGTCGTCGAAATGGCCTTCTGTATGCTGGGTGAGCGCGCCGCCCTTCGCCGCTATCGACCAGAGATGGAAGTTGCCGGTGCGATAGGACTGGAAGACGATCCGGCTGCCGTCCGGCGACCAGTCCGGCTGGCCAAGATCGTCGAAATCGCCCGTCAGTCGCTTGGCCGCGCCACCCGCGACCGGCATCGTCCAGAGGATGCCGAGCAGGTCGAACGCGACCATCTTGCCATCGCGCGATACGGCGAGGGCGACATTGGTGACGTCCTCGACCGTGACCATCGTTTCCGCGCCGGGGCCGGGCTTGCCCGCCGCTCCGCCCTGGGCGAGGGAGCTTGCGCTCCCCGCCGCGAGCAGACCCACGCCGCCAACCGCCAGCGCCTGTCGCCGGCTGAGGCCAAGCCCGGTCTCCGTCACCTTGCCGTTCATGCAGATACTCCGATGGTCTTCGTGGGTCAGAAGGTGAAGCTCAGCTTGCCGTAATAATAGCCGCCGCTGATCCCGTAGGGGGCGTAGGTATTATAATAGGCGAACCGCGCCGCGCCTTGGTTGGCGGCTTTCAGGACATTGGGATAGACATCGAACAGGTTGTTGCCGCCCGCCGAAATCTTGATCTTGTCCGTGATCTTGTACCCGACCTCCAGGTCGAACAGCACCTTGGCCGTCACCGTGTCGTCATTGGCCGGCAGCGTCGACACCATCGTCACTTCGCCATAGCGCGTCGCGCGCAGGTTCAGCGAGAAGTCATCGACATTCCACAGGACATTGCCGACGAACTTGTCGCGCGGCGTGCCCTTGGTGAAGTCGCCCTGCCGCGCCCGGTCGATCAGCGACAGGCCGCTGGCCGCCAGCACTGCCGGAACTTCCAGACGGGTGAACTTGGTTTTGTTGAAGTTCGCCGAAAGACTGAAGGTCGCCGATCCCAAACCGCCCAGATTGGCGCGATAGGTGCCGACAATGTCCAGACCGCGCGTGCGGGTATCTGCAGCGTTGGAGAAGTAGAAGCCGCTCTGGAACGGGCTGAGACCCGCATTCTGAAGAAGAGCCCCCACCGCGTTCAGCGTACCGTTCGCCGCCGCCGCGCCGGTCAGTACGCCGCCCAGCAGGATGCGATCCTCGATCTTGATCTGATAGGCGTCGATCGTGATGTTCAGGCGATTGGTCGGCGTCAGCACTAGGCCGGCGGAGAAGTTGGTCGATTTCTCCGGCTTCAACGGCTGAGAACCCAGCGCGATCGCGGCGGGATCGTCAACCGGCAGAGCGCGCACCGGGGCCAGCGTCGTGACGGTCGCGCCCGGCAGCAGCACGCCGATCGTCGAGGATGACGAATAATGGATCTGCTGCAGGGTCGGCGCGCGGAAGCCGGTGCTCGCGGTCCCGCGGAAGGCGATGCCCTTGATCGGCTCGATGCGGATGGAAGCCTTGCCGGTGTCCGTCGTGCCGAAGTCGGAATAATCCTCGTGCCGGCCCGCCAGCGCAACGTCGAAACCTTCGACGATCGTCTGCTCAAGGTTCAGATAGGCGCTCCACGAATTCCGTGTGAACTTGCCGGCCGATTCCAGCGGGAAGCCGGTTACGCCCTGCGATCCCGCCTGGCGTGGCGCGCCGCTCGCCGTCCTGCTGCCGCCGTCGATATAGGACGCCGGTTCGCCTGCTACGATCGTGTAGCTATTCTCGCGATACTCTCCGCCCGCCGCGATAAATAGCGGTTCGGCCAGGCCAAGGTCGGCCTTATATTGCAGGTCCAGATTGTTGGTCCATTCGGTCGACTTGACCGTGCCGATGTAGAAATAGGTGGGGCTATTAACGCCCATCGATGCGTTCAGGCCACCGGTCTCGTTGCGAACGCTGTTCTTGGAATAGCTGGTGCTGAGGTCGGCATGGAAATTCTCGGCCAGATCGCCGCGAATGCCGACGACGCCCTGATAATCCTTGTCGAACAGGTGCAAGTGGGGGCTGTAGCCGTTGGGATAGACCTGGATCACGTTATTGGCCGCAGTCGGCGTGCGGAACGTCAGCCAGGCGTCGGCGTGGCGCTTCGACGCGGTGCCGAAGCTGTAGAGTTCGAGCGTGTCGCCCACTGGCGTCGCCGCATCATAGGACAGGTTGAATCCAGCAACCTGTGGCTGGCCGGTCTGGTTTACATCGCGGGCCTTGGAATCGGGGGCGGGTTCGCGCGGATCGCCAACGGCGTAGAATACCGACGGGTTCAGCACGCCGCGCTGTGTGCGCTCCTGAATATAGCCTTCGCCCGCCAGGTTGAAATGGCCGCCATTCGCGAAACCAAAACCATAATCCGCCTGAATGCGCGAGCTGATGCCATCGCCCCGGCCGGTGGCGCCGCCGGTAAAGGTTGCGCTGCCGCCGTTGCCCTTCTTGGTGATCACGTTGATGACGCCGGCGATGGCGTCCGACCCATATTGCGCCGACGCGCCGTCGCGCAGCACTTCGATCTGCTGGATGGAACTGCCGGGGATCAGGTCGAGGTCGGGCGGGGACTGGCCGTTCTGGGTGGTGCCGTTGATGAACAGGGTCGCGGTGTTGTGGCGGCGCTTGCCGTTGACCAGCACCAGCACCTGATCGCCCGACAGGCCGCGCAACGACAATGTCTTGACCGCGAAGCTCGCGCCCGCGCCGCCGTTCGACACGCTGATGGAGGGGACCAGCGTGCCCAGCAGATCACGGACCGACTGCTTGCCGCTCGCTTCCAGGTCGGCCTTGCCGAGCACATCGATCGGCGCAAGGCTGTCGGCCACGGTGCGTGTCGTCTGGCGCGTACCGGTGACGATGATCGGCGTCGCATCGACCTGATCATCCTCTGCGACATCCACCGGCGCCATGGTCATCGTCGCCGTGCTGGATGGTGTCGCTGCCTGCGCGAACTGCACGGACAGTCGGCTGCGCTGCGCGATCGAGCGGTTGCCGGTGGGGGCCAGGGCAATGACGCCTTCCCCGGCTTCGGAATGTTTCAACGGCGTTCCGGCAAGTAACTGGTCGAGCGCCTGCTCGGTGGACAGCCATCCGCTTACGCTCCGGCCGCGAAATTGCGAGACCTCGTCAAACGGGAACAGGATGCGGATACCCGATTGTGTGGACAGGGCGCGCAGCGATTCATTGAGCGGTTGCGCCTTGATGTCGAACTTGTGCCGGGATGAAAGGGCGGATGTCAGCTTCGCGGTCGCCGCCATTGCGGCGGGGGTCACAGCCGTAACCATCAGGCCGGCAATCGTGGCTGCCGCTGTAGTACCGGCAAGTGAAATTCTGGTTCTTCTAAAGAAGTGCATATGTTTCCCCTGTCAAATCAGATGCTCTGCGATTAGATTTATTTTTATTATACTTGCGTATAAATGCTTATGACCTCTCCGTTGGTCATAAAAACATCGCACGACTCCGCATTCTTGTCCGAAAAAATTCGTCAAGTGTAGTTTTATGATGCTTATATGTTTATTTGTTGCGCAGTATTCTGAACTGCTTGACTGGAAAAACGAACTGCGTCGCCTTTTCCGCCACCTTCACTGATTTATTTCAAAAAAATGGCGCCCGGCGGGTGGCCGGACGCCCCAGGCGCCATTGATCTGTATGGGTCGGGGCCTAGTGGCTGGCTCGGTGATTAAGGTCGTGGCCGAGCGCCAGCACCATCACGCCGATAACGGTATAAATGCCTTCCTCGCCGCCATGGGGCAGGCTCAGTGCGCCCGCCATCATGCCAAGGCCAAGCGCGCCGATCGCTGCCGGCATCATGAAGCCGTGCGCGATCGCGCCGCTGCCCAGCGCCACTGCGCCCAATATGATCGCGATAAACAGACCGGTCTCGTGAATCATCGGGTTGGACAGAAATCCACCGGCCGAAGACAGCAGGCCAAGGACGACTGCGGTCAACAGGCAATGCGCCGCGCACAGGCCGGACACCGCAACGGCCAACCGGTCGAGTGATCCTCGTGAAAGCGCATTCTGAAACATCGTCACCGTCCTGAGACGCACATAGGCTGATGCTTCTTAAGATACAATATATCATTGCAAATTTTCCGACGCCGTAACCGCGCCGTTCTCGACAATCTCGAACCGATGGGAGTAGGGGATATGCATGACTGACTCCCCCCTTGCTGCGCCTGCGCAGCCCGCCATCGCCATCGAGTCGCTATCGAAGGTCTACAAGGGCGGCAAACAGGCGCTCGACAATGTCACCTTCGACGTGCCGCGCGGGCAGATCTTCGGGCTGCTCGGCCCCAATGGCGCGGGCAAATCGACATTGATCAATATCCTGTCGGGCATGGTCAACAAGACGTCCGGCTCCGCCCGCATCTGGGGCTTCGACACTGACGCCAATCCACGCAACGCGAAGAACTCCATCGGCATCGTGCCGCAGGAGATCGTTTTCGATCCCTTCTTCACGCCGTTCGAGACGCTGGAGAACCAGGCAGGCTTCTATGGCGTGCCGAAGGATCAGCGTAAGACGATGGAGCTGCTGCGCGCGGTGCATCTGGAGGACAAGGCGAACGCCTACGCCCGCACGCTTTCAGGCGGCATGAAGCGCCGCTTGCTAGTCGCCAAGGCGATGGTGCATTCGCCGCCGATCCTCGTCCTCGACGAACCGACCGCCGGCGTGGACATCCAACTGCGCCAGCAACTGTGGGCCTACGTGAAGCATCTCAATGATCTCGGCGTCACCATCGTGCTGACGACCCATTATCTTGAGGAAGCCGAGCAGCTCTGCGACCGCATCGCCATCATCAACCATGGCCGCCTCATCACCGACAAGCCGACCCGTGAACTGGTCGGCATGGCGCAGGAGAAGGTCGTACTGGTGACAGTGGATCGCGACCTGACCGAAGCGCCCATCGCGCCCAGTTTCGAAAAGGTGGAGCTGACGACCAGCCGCATCCTGACCATCACCTATCAGAAGGACAAGGCGAACGCCGGGCAGGTGCTGGCCGCCATTCAGGAAAAGGGCCTGCAGATCGTTGACGTGTCGACCCGCGACCCGGACCTGGAGGATGTGTTCCTCAACCTGACAGCGGCGGCTGCCTGATGTTTTCAGTATCCATGCGCTCTGCGCAGGGACTGAGCGAAGGCGCAGGATAAGAATAAGAGACCTTTGGATGCCAACCACCACCTATGACGTCGTCATCATCGGCTCCGGCGCCGCCGGCCTCACCGCCGCGATCAACCTGGCGCAGGACCGCAAGGTGCTCGTCCTTGCCAAGGGCGCACTGGACGGCGGGTCGACCAACTGGGCGCAGGGCGGGATCGCCGCCGTGCTGGACGGGGGCGACAGCTTTCAGCAGCATGTCGAGGACACGATGGTCGCCGGCGCCGGCCTCAACAATCGCGAGACGGTGGAGTTCGTCGTTTCCAACGCCCCCGCCGCGATCGAGCGGCTCGCTGCCCTCGGCGTGCCCTTCAACGCGGGTGAGGCATTTGGCGAACGCTGGCACCTGACGCGGGAGGGCGGCCACAGCCATCGCCGCATCGTCCATGTTGACGACGCCACCGGCGCGGCGGTGCAACAGGCGCTGGTGAAGGCGGCGCAGGCCAATCCGAACATCACGCTGGCCACGGACATGATGGCGCTCGACCTCATCACCAGCCGCCATGGCGAGAAATATTCGGGCGACGGCCATGTCTGGGGCGTCTACGCCTTCAACCGCAAGACCAAGCATGTCGATGCGCTGCTTGGCAAGGCGACGATCCTGTGCACTGGCGGGGCGGGGCGCACCTATCTCTTCTCCACCGCGCCGCGCGGCGCGACCGGCGACGGCATCGCCATGGCCTGGCGCGCGGGCTGCCGCGTCTCCAATATGGAGATGAACCAGTTCCACCCGACCTGCCTCTATAATCTGGAGGTGAAAAACTTCCTGATTACGGAGGCCGTGCGCGGCGAGGGTGGCTTGCTGAAACTGCCCCCCGGCGTCCCCGGCGGCGGCAAGCGCTTCATGGACCGGTTCGACAAGCGCGGCGAACTTGCCCCTCGTGACGTCGTCGCCCGCGCCATCGACCATGAGATCAAGCGCCTCGGCCTCGACTATGTCCATCTCGACATCAGCCACAAGCCGCCCGAGTTCGTGAAGCACCACTTCCCGACCATCTACGCCCGGCTACTGGACCTCGATATCGACATCACGAAGGAGCCGATCCCGGTCGTCCCCGCGCAGCATTATACCTGCGGCGGCGTCGTCATCGACCTGGATGGCAGGACCGACCTGCCGGGTCTCTATGCGGCGGGCGAGGTCTCCGAAAGCGGCCTGCACGGCGCGAACCGCCTCGCGTCCAATTCCCTGCTCGAATGCTTCGTCTTCGGCGAGGCGGCGGCCAAGCATATCCGCGCCCATTGGGACGAACTGCCCGCCCCCCCGCCGATTCGCGCCTGGGACGAAAGCCGCGTCACCGATTCCGATGAAGAGGTTATCGTCCAGCACAACTGGAAGGAAATCCGCCGCTTCATGTGGGACTATGTCGGCATCGTCCGCACCACGAAGCGGCTGGAGCGCGCCCAGCACCGCGTCAACCTGCTCGCGCAGGAGGTCGATGAATATTATGGCAATTTCCGCGTGACGCCGGACCTTATCGAACTGCGCAACCTGCTTGAGGTCGCCCGCCTGATCGTTCGCGCGGCGCTCCACCGCAAGGAAAGCCGGGGGCTGCACTACACGCTGAACTATCCTGACATGCTGCCGGATGCGGTGGACACCGTGCTGGCGCCGTAGTGCTAGCGGCACCTAGGGCGAACCACCACCACATCCGTTCGTTGCAAGCGAAGTCGAGAAACAGATGCGCAAGGTCTCTCACTCCCATGTACTCCTGCGAACGCAGGAGCCCAGGGCCCAGCAGCGCTCCTCAACCCTGGACTCCTGCGTTCGCAGGAGCACGCGACCTGATTATTTAGCTCCTAATCAAACCCCTTTCAAAAACGCCGCCAGCGCCCCAGTGAACAGCTGGGGCTGATCGCTCATCACCATATGCCCGCTCGGCCCGATCGGCGTCAGCATCGCCGTCCGCGCGGCGGCATAGGCCGTGCGGAATTGCTGAACCAGATTCGCGCGTATCTGCGTATCCGCCGGCACGGCATACAGGACGCGCAGCGGCACGCTGATCTTCCCCAATTGCGGCCCCAGGTCGGTATGCGCCAGTTCGGTCAGCGCATGGGCAATGACGTCCGGGTCGCTCCCCTGCGCGCCGGGCTGTCGCGCCAGCATCTCGGCGAACATATCGCGACCCGCCTTCGTACTCGTAAAATACTGGCTTAGCTGGTCCGCCAGATAGCCCATGCCGTTCGCCGTACCGCCGACCATACCAGCTCCGGCAGGCAGCATGTCTATCACCATCGCCCGGCTCGCCGCGCCGCGCAGCGCCAGCATCATGGCCAGCGTGCCGCCCATCGAATGGCCGACCACCGCCGGACGCGAGAGGCCCATGGACGTTGCATAGCGCGCAATCTCGTCCACCAGCGGCGCGATCAGCGGACCCGTCTTGTTGAGGTCGGGGGCCAATCCTGCAAAGCCGCGCACCTGCACCAGATGATAGCGATAGCCCGGCACGGCGGTGATCGCCCCGTTCCATATACCCGGCCCGCTGGCGAGGCCGGGGATCAGCAGCACGTCGCGTCCCGCCCCTCTTATGGTGACGGTGATCCGCCGGGATGTGAAAGCGGTTGCGGGGGCGGCAAAAGCGGGCATCGCAGCCGCCAGAAACAGTGTTCCCGCGCCGGTCAGCACCGCGCGGCGCGTGGTTTTCATGGTCGTTGTCATCAATTCACCTTGCCAAACCCGCCTTTAACCGCAGATGAGCGGCGCGTTCAGCATCGTTAAGGCTCCTTACATCCTATTTTCGGAATCATTGGTCGCAAACGCTTTTGCGCTTTACAGGCGTGCAAGGATGCTATGAACTTGAATCCGTGGGTAAAAGGAACTGTGGTGCGGGGTATTGAGCGGCGGGTGACTGCCGATCGCATTGTCATACGGCGCGGGGGCGCCTCGAACGGACTGGGCGGCAAGACGATTGCCGGCCTGCTTGCCGCGATAGCCCTTGCCGCCTGTGTCGGCCCCGCCACGCCGCGCCCCATGACCTCACCGCTGGCGGGTCCGCCGCGCCCGGTCGCCAATCCGCCCGCGCCGTTTCAGGATTATAATCCCCGCTCGCGCCCATCCCCGGCGCTTGTCTCCATCATCCAGTCGCTGGGCCGCGGCTTCAACGGCCATGTCGGCATTGCGGTCAAGCGCGTCGACGCCGACTGGGTAGTTTCCTACAACGGCAATGACCTCTTCCCGCAGCAGAGTGTATCCAAACTGTGGGTGGCGATGACGCTGCTCGACAATGTCGATCGCGGCAAGCTGCGCCTGGCGGACAGCGTGACCCTGCAGAAGCAGGACCTGACCGTCTTCCATCAGCCGCTCGCCGCGATGATCGGGCGGGACGGCTATACCACCACCTATTCCGACCTGTTCACCCGCGCGATGACGCAGAGTGATAACACCGCCAATGATGCGTTGTTGCGCAAGTCGGGCGGTCCGGACGCCGTGCGCGGCTTCCTCGCCCGCCGCTTCATCTCCAACATCCGCTTCGGCCCGGGCGAGAAGCTGCTGCAGAGCGCGACGGCGGGGCTTGACTGGAACCCCAACTATTCGCTGGGCCGCAACTTCTACACTGCGCGCGCCAATCTACCCATGTCCGTGCGTAACAAGGCGCTGGACGATTATCTCGCCAATCCGCCCGACGGCGCAGCGCCCATCGGCATCGTGACGGCCCTGGCGAAGCTCAAGAAGGGCGACATGCTCTCGGCGACGTCCACCCGCTACCTGCTCGAAACGATGCATGAGGCGAAAACGGGGCCGCAGCGGATCAAGGGCGGCGTGCCCCCGGGCTGGAGCTACGCGCACAAGACCGGCACCGGTCAGGACCTCCCCCCGCGCTCGACCGGCTTCAACGACGTCGGCGTCATGACCGCGCCGGACGGCACCAGCTATGCGGTGGCGGTGATGATCGGCAGCACGACCGTCTCGATCCCGGAACGCTGGGCGCTGATGCAGGGCGTGGCGCGGGCAATAGCGGCGAACCACGACAAATATTGAGCGGGGCGTTCACGCGGCCTTTTGGGCGGACATTTCCCGTTACGTTATCCCAGCGAATGCTGGGATCTCAGGCCCGGTAGAACGACATCTCACGAGATGCCAGCCTTCGCTGGCATGATGGATTTTGTCGCCATCCGTCATAGCCGCCCCATCGCACCCAACACTGGAGGCGCGAACGGTTAATCGCTATCTCCACCAAATGTCCGAGAATCAGAAACCCAACCACCTCTACCTCGTCGATGGCAGCGGCTATATCTTCCGCGCCTATCACCAGCTTCCCCCGCTGACCAACCGGCACGGCCAGCCGGTCGGCGCAGTATATGGGTACACTTCCATGCTGTGGAAACTGGCCGCCGAGCTGGACAAGGCGGATGGCCCGACCCACCTCGCCGTCGTGCTGGACAAGGGGTCGCACACCTTCCGCAACGACATGTACGACCAGTATAAGGCGCACCGCCCGCCGCCGCCCGAGGATCTGGTGCCGCAATTCCCCATGATCCGCGACGCCACCCGCGCCTTTTCGCTGCCCTGTATCGAGGAGGCGGGGTTCGAGGCGGACGACATCATCGCCACCTATACCTGCCGCGCGGTGGAGGCGGGGTGGAACGTCACCATCGTCAGCTCCGACAAGGACCTGATGCAGCTGATCCAGCCCGGCGTCGACATGTACGACACGATGAAGAATGAGCGGCGCGGCGCGGACTATGTCGTCGGCAAGTTCGGCGTGCCGCCCGAAAAGCTGGGCGACGTGCTGGCCCTGATGGGCGACAGCGTCGACAATGTCCCTGGCGTACCCGGCATCGGTCCCAAGACCGCGTCGAAGCTGATTACCGAATATGGCGATCTGGAATCCGTCCTCGCCGCCGCGCCTTCGATGAAGAAATCGAAGATGCAGGAAAATCTGATCGAACATAGCGACATGGCCCGCCTGTCCCGCAGGCTGGTCGCGCTCCATTGCGAGATGGACTTGCCCGAGCCGCTCGACGGCCTGAACCTCAAGGGCATTCCGGAAGAGCCGCTGCGCACCTTCCTGGAGCATCACGGCTTCAAGGCCCTGCTCAATCGCCTCGGTGGTCCCGTAGCGGCGGTAGCCGTCGCCGCGACCGCTGCCGCCGTCACCGCCGGTACGCCCCCTCCACCGCCGCAGGCCGAGGACGCGCCGCCGATCGACTGCTCGCTCTATGAAACCGTGGTGACGGAGGAGGCGCTCGACCGCTGGATCGCCGCCGCTCAGGCCGAAGGGACGATGGCCATCGACACGGAAACCACCGGCCTCGACGCGACCTCCGCCGCACTCGTCGGCATCAGCCTGTCCACCGGTCCCAACCAGGCCTGCTATATCCCGATCGCCCATGGCGGCACGGACATGTTTGCGGAAAAGCCGGTGCAGCTTCCGCTCGCCCTTGTGGTCGAGAAGCTGAAGCCCCTGCTCGCCGACGACAGCGTGCTGAAGGTCGGTCATAATCTCAAATATGACATGACCGTCCTTGCCCGGCACGACCTCACCATCACCCCCTTCGACGACACCATCGTCATGAGCTTCGACCTCGACGCTGGGCAGAGCCTGTCCGGCCACGGTATGGACGAGGGCGCCAAGACCCACCTCGACCACACCTGCATCAGCTATAAGGATGTCGTCGGGTCGGGCAAAAGCCAGATCAGCTTCGCCGAGGCGCAACTGGACAAGGCCACCGCCTATGCGGGCGAGGACGCCGACGTCACCCTGCGCCTGTGGAAGAAGTTCAAGCCGCGCCTGCATCAGGAGGGCGCGACCCGCGTCTATGAAATGGTCGACCGCCCGCTTGTCCCCGTCATCGCCAAGATGGAGCGGACCGGCATCAAGGTCGATCGCGAGCATCTCTCGCGCCTGTCCGGCGAATTCAGCGACGGCATCGCGCGGCTGGAGGGTGAGATCCACGAAATCGCCGGCCAGCCCTTCGCCATCGGCTCCACGCAGCAGCTTGGCGCGATCCTGTTCGAGAAGATGGGCTACAAGGGCGGCAAGAAGGGCAAGTCCGGCGCCTATTCGACCGACGTCACCATCCTGGAGAAGCTGAAGGCCGAAGGGTCGGACATTGCCGGCAAGGTGCTGGACTGGCGGCAACTGTCCAAGCTGCGCTCGACCTATACCGACGCGCTGCAGCAGCAGATCAATCCGGAAACCGGCCGCGTCCACACCAGCTATTCGCTGACCGGCGCACAGACCGGCCGCCTCTCGTCCAACGACCCCAATCTTCAGAACATCCCGATCCGCACCGAGACCGGCCGCCAGATCCGCCACGCCTTCGTCGCGGAGCCGGGCAATGTCATCCTTGCCGCCGACTACAGCCAGATCGAACTGCGCCTCGCCGCGCACATGGCGGATGTCCCGGCGCTGAAGGACGCCTTCGAACAGGGCGAGGACATTCACAACCGCACAGCGCAGGAATTGTTTGGCGAGGTGAACCGCGACACGCGCGGCCGGGCCAAGACAATCAATTTCGCCATCCTCTACGGCATCAGCCGCTGGGGCCTCGCAGGCCGGCTGGAGATCGGCGCGGACGAGGCGCAGGATATGATCTCCCGCTATTATGAACGCTTCCCGGGCATCAGCGTCTATATCAACGAGACGCTGGAGAAGGTGCGGGCGACGGGCTACACCGAAACCCTGTTCGGCCGCAAAACCTGGTTCCCCCGCATCCGCGCGCCCATCCAGCATGAACGGCAGGGGGCGGAGCGCGCCGCGATCAACGCGCCGATCCAGGGCACCAGCGCCGACATCATCAAGCGCGCCATGGTCCGCATGGGGCCGGCGCTGGACCGCGCCGGGCTGCCGAATGTTAAGATGCTGCTGCAGGTGCATGACGAACTGGTGTTCGAACTGCCCGAAGGTGACGTGGAGGCGGCGAGCGCCGTCATCCGCGAAACCATGGCGGGCGCAGCGGAGCCGGTCGTGAAGCTCAGCGTGCCGCTGGGCGTGGAGATCGGCACCGGACCAAGCTGGGGCGCGGCGCACTAGAGCCTAGTCAAAAAGGGAGGGTCGCAAAGGGCGGCGGCCTATGCTCTAGGCCGCCCTCCCTCATTCGGATGTCCTGATGTTTCACATTGAACATGATTCGCGCGCCAACATCCTGCGGATCACCGTGGAGGGATTTTGGGAGCCTAGGAACGTTCCTGATCTCGCAAAAGGGATCGACGCCAGCCTGCGCAAGATTGGCGACGATTTCGACGTGATCGTGAACTCGCCGGATTTCCCCGTTCAGGCAAACGACGTGGCCGATCTACTCGCCGCCGTCATGCGCGGCGGGATGACCCGCACATCGGGCCGCGCCGCCGTGGTCGTCGCCGGCCCGCTCAATCGGGCGCAGGCGGAACGCACGCTCGTCCACCCGCGCCTGCGTGTGTTCATGACGATGGATGAGGCGGAATCATGGATCGGTTCGAAATCCCGGGACGCAGCGCCCCTACAAACAGGCCGACTTCAAGACTTGGCCTAAGTCGTCACCCCGGCCCTGACCCGGGGTCCCGCTTGTCTGTCTATTACCCGGCTCAAGGAAAACGAAGAAGCGGGATCCCGGGTCATGCCCCACAACTGTCCGGGATTCACAATTTGAGTAGCAGTTGTGGCGTAAGGGGCCGTTTTGCGGGTGGTGTTGGAGGGGGCTTGGCGCGTCCTGACAGATCGAGCCGATGGAACAAGGCG
>JAHFPU010000138.1 GCA_023266635.1 Sphingobium sp. | reverse complement strand
TGTAGCCCTGATCTTCCTTGGCGATCTCCAACGCTTCCTCGAACGCGCCATGATCCAGTTCCAGCACCACGTCCGAATACATCTGGATGAAGCGGCGATAACTGTCCCAGGCGAAACGCTCGTCGCCCGACGCGGACGCCAGGCCGATGACGGTGCGGTCGTTGAGGCCCAGGTTCAGCACCGTGTCCATCATGCCGGGCATCGACACACGCGCGCCGGAGCGGACGGAGACCAGCAGCGGATCGGCCTGATCGCCGAAGCGCTTTCCGGTGATGCCCTCGATATGGGCGATGCCGTTCGCGACTTCCGCGCGCAGGCTGTCGGGGAACACCTCGCCATCGACATAATAGCGGGTGCACATTTCGGTGGTGATGGTGAAGCCCGGAGGAACCGGCAAACCGATGGAGGCCATGCCGTCCAGGTTGGCGCCCTTGCCGCCCAGCAGGTTCTTGTCGCCCTTGCCGCCGTCATTCACGCCGCCGCCGAAACGGTAAACATAGCGGCCGTCCGTCGTGATATTCTGGGTCTGCACTTCCATCACATCCACCATTTCTGGCCCTTCATATCCAAAACCAAGGGCGTCGTTGTGCATTGCAGCACGGATTCGATCAAGCCTAACCGGCGGCGTTTCAGCCCTGTATCAATTCGGGCCAGCCAAAACGAGTCCGGAAAAAGTCGCGGCGATGCCGATTAGGAGCAGCGCCTATCCCTCGATCCGAGAGAAATCCGCGACGCCATGGACGGCCGCGCGGACGCGCGCGAGCAGGCCAAGCCGTGCGGCGCGCTTGTCCGGGTCCGCGTCGTTGACGGTCACTTCCTCGAAAAAGGCGTCGATCGGCGCGCGCAGGGAGGCAAGAGCGGACATGGCGCCCTCGAAATCCTCGGACTCGACAGCAGCGGCGGCGCGCGGTTCGGCGGCATCGAGCGCGGCGATGAGGGCGGCTTCGGCGGGTTCAGGGGTGTAGGATAGGGCCGCATCGCTCCTTCCGTGCTCCTGCGAAGGCAGGAGCCCAGGGCCGGATTGCGCATCACCACCCTGGGTTCCTGCTTTCGCAGGAACACTGGATGCGCCGGGCGCTTCCTTCTTCAGGATATTCGCCGCCCGCTTGTACCCGGCGAGCAGGTTCGCGCCATCCTCGGTCGCAACGAACGCCTGCAACGCCTTCACCCGCGCGAGCAAGCGGACGAGGTCATCCTCGCCGCCGAGCGCGAATACGGCATCGATCAGATCGTGGCGGACACCGGCTTCGCGTTGCTGGACCTTGAGGCGGTCGGCGAAGAAGTCGAGGACAGCCTCTTCCACTCCTTTTAATTTCGAAAGGCGATCAAATCGTTGCAGCCCCTTTGCTTCAAATGGAACGGGCCCGTAGATTGGTTGTCCGCCGATCATCAGCGTTATAGAACCTCCTTCTTGGAGAAGTTCTATATTCCGATCTCCATAATCTCTAAATGGTGGAACATCTGACACATCTGCACGAATGAGACTCGTCCAACGATGAATATCAATCGAGTTCTCCAAGCACTTCCGCAATGAACCCCGAAGGTCATTGTCGATCAACAGCCTAATAAATCCGAGCGCCGCTCGCCGGAGCGCAAAAGGATCTCGCGAGCCCGTCGGTTGCTCGTTCTCAGCAAAAAAACCTACCAGCGTATCCAGCTTATCCGCCAAACTCACAGCCACCGTTACCGGCGCAGTCGGCACGTCGTCTCCCTGCCCGACCGGCTTGTAATGGTCGCGGATCGCGTCGGCCACGGCGTCCGGCAGGCCCTCTGCGCGGGCATAGTAGCCGCCCATCACGCCCTGCAGTTCCGGGAACTCGCCGACCATTTCGGTGACAAGGTCGGCCTTGGCGAGGCGCGCGGCCTGTTCGGCGAGGTTGGCGAGTTCTTCCTTGCCGTGCTCCTGCGAAGGCAGGAGCCCAGGGTCAGATTGCGCCTGGTCGCCCTGGGCTCCTGCTTGCGCAGGAGCACGGCCCCCAACAATCCCCTCTTCCACCAGCCACCGCGCGAGTTTTGCCACGCGCTCGACCTTGTCGGCAACGGTTCCCAACTTCTCGTGGAAGGTGATGCGGCCCAGCTTCTTCGCATGCTCCTCAAGCGAAGTCTTGCGGTCCTGTTCCCAGAAGAAGCGCGCATCGCTGAGGCGCGCGGCCAGCACCTTGCGGTTGCCCGCGACGATCGCCGCGCCGCCGTCCTTCGCCTCGATATTCGCGGTGCAGATGAAGGCGGGCGCAAGTTTGCCGTCCGCATCCTGAACCACGAAATATTTCTGGTTCACGCGCAGGGTCAGCTGAATGACTTCAGGCGGAACTTCAAGGAAAGCCGGGTCGAAATCGCCGATCAGCGGCACCGGCCATTCGGTGAGGCCCGCATTCTCCGCGACCAGCCCCTTGTCCTCGACCAGCACATAGCCCTTGGACGCAGCCGCCTCCGCCGCCTTCTCCGCGATGATCGCCTGCCGCTCGGCGTGGCTGACGATCACATGGCAGGCGCGCAGCTTCTCGGCATAGTCGTTGGCGCCGCCGATGGTAATATCGCCGGAATGATGGAAGTGATGGCCGACGGTGGTGAAGCCGGAGCACACGCCGTCAATCTCGATCTCGACCAGATCATCGCCCAGAATGGCGACGATGCCTTGCAGCGGGCGGACCCAGCGCAGGCTTTCTGTGGTCTGGCTCGCTTTGCCCCAGCGCATCGACTTGGGCCAGGGGAAGGCGCGCACGATCGCCGGGATCGCCTCGGCAAGCACGTCGCTGGTGGCGCGGCCGGGCTTCTCGATCACCGCGAACAGGATGGCGTTGCCCTTGGCGTCCGCCCGTTCGACCAGCTGTTCGCGGGTCAGGCCGGTGGAGCGCAGGAAGCCTTCGAGCGCCTGGGCAGGCGCATCGGCGCGCGGCCCCTTGCGCTCTTCGCTGACCGGCTCGGTCTGGAGCGGCAGGCCGCGCGCGATCAACGCCAGACGGCGGGGCGTAACGAAGGAGTCGATGGCGTCGGGTTTAAGACCTGCCTTCGCCAGTTCCTCGGTGAACAGGCGGGCAAGGTCCTCGGACGCCTTCAATTGCATGCGCGCGGGAATTTCCTCGCAACGCAGTTCTAGGAGGAAATCGGTCATTAATCCTCCCCGGCACGGGGAGGGGGACCATCCGAAGGATGGTGGAGGGGGCTATCCCCAAGCGCAACGATCGACCGCACTACAGCCTCAACATCTTTCAAAACATCCGCAGCAGCAAAACGCATCACCCGATATCCATTGTCCTGCATGAAGGCATCCCGACTGGCATCATGCTGAGGGCCATCGCCCCGGTTATGCGTCTCACCGTCAATTTCCAGAACCAGCCTCAAACCACTGCAGTAAAAATCGGCTATGTAGGGCCCGATCGGATGCTGACGGCGGAACTTGAGGCCGGTCTTACCACCGCGCAAATGTTGCCAGAGCAGCACTTCCGGCAAGCTCATGGCACGGCGAAGTTTGCGGGCAGCATAAGTTACGGGGCGACGCGCCTCAGGCACGCCCCCTCCACCACGCCGCTGCGCGGCGCGGTCCCCCTCCCCTTGCAGGGGAGGATTCACGCCGCCCATCCGTTGGTTTTCATCCAGGCCTCGCACGATCCCTTCGCCAGGTCGCGGACGCGGGCGATGTAGCTGGCGCGTTCCTGGACGGAGATGACGCCGCGCGCCTGCAGCAGGTTGAACACATGGCTGGCCTTGATCGCCTGCTCATAGGCGGCAAGCGGCACATCCTGTTCGATGCATTGCTGGCACTCGGCCTCCGCATCCTTGAACCAGCGGAACAGCTTGTCGGTGTCGGCGATCTCGAAATTCCATTTCGACATCTGCTTCTCATTTTCCAGGAAGATGTCGCCATAGGTCACGCCCGCGTCGTTGAACCTGAGGTCGTACACGCTGTCGACATTCTGGATATACATGGCTAGCCGCTCAAGGCCGTAGGTTAGTTCGCCCGACACCGGCTTGCAGTCGAACCCGCCCATCTGCTGAAAATAGGTGAACTGGCTGACTTCCATGCCGTCGCACCACACCTCCCAGCCGAGGCCCCAGGCGCCCAGCGTCGGACTTTCCCAGTCGTCCTCGACGAAGCGGATGTCGTGGACCAGCGGATCGATGCCGATCTCCACCAGCGACCCCAGATACAGCTCCTGCAGGTTTGCCGGGCTGGGCTTCATGATCACCTGATACTGGTAATAATGCTGCAGCCGGTTGGGGTTCTCGCCATAGCGGCCGTCGGTCGGGCGGCGGCTGGGCTGCACGAAGGCGGCGTTCCATGCGTCCGGACCCAGCGCGCGCAGCGTGGTCGCGGTGTGGAAGGTGCCGGCGCCGACCTCCATGTCATAGGGCTGCAGGATGACGCAGCCCTGCTTGCTCCAATAGGTATGGAGGGTCAGGATCATGTCCTGAAAGGAAAGAGGTTCGCCTTCGCGCACGCTATAGGGGCTTTCTGCAGGCCGATAATCGCGCCGTGCCTTGGCGCATGGGCGGCGCAGGGTCAAGACGGTTGGCTCTCACCTGTTTTTAGCGCAAGCGTGCTCCTGCGAAAGCAGGAGCCTAGTTCAACGCTCGGAACTGGGCTCCTGCATTCGCAGGAGCACGCCGGATTTGGGCCAACCGGAAACCCCGGTAACATCCCGTACACCCCTCGCCGGATAGAAGGCGCTTGCCCCGGTCCCGCCCGGGCCGCATGGAGACGAGATGACCAGACTGCTTTCCCTGTTCGCCGGCATCGGCCTGCTTTTCGCGCACCTGCCGCTTGCCGCCAAAGAGCCGGCGAGCGCCAGTCCCGCACTGTGGGTGGTGAAGGATGCGGACACGACCATCTATCTGTTCGGCACCGTGCATGTGCTGAAACCCGGAACTGTCTGGTTCGACGACGAGGTGAAGGCAGCGTTCGATCGGTCGGACGAACTGGTGCTGGAAATGATCGAGCCGCCCGCCGCCGAAATGGTGCAGACGATGGGCGAACTCGGCCTCGCCAGGGACGGCAAGCCTTTGTCGGAGAAGCTGAGCGAGCCGGCGCGCGCCAAATATCAGGCGGCGATGGCGCAGGCGGGCATTCCCTGGCAATCGTTCGAGCGGTTCCAGCCATGGATGCCGGGCGTCATGCTGTCGGTCATGCCGCTGGTGAAGGGCGGCTATCTAGCCGAAGAGGGTGTCGAGAAAGTGTTGAGTGCCGCGGCGACTGCCTCTGGCAAGAAGATTGGCGGTCTGGAAACCGCGTCGGAACAGCTCGGCTATTTCGCGGGCCTGCCGGACGCCCAGCAGGTCGCGTTCCTGAACGAAACGGTGGATGGCCTGCCCCAGGCAGACGCCGAATTCGCGACCCTAATCAAGGCGTGGAAAGCGGGAAAACCCGACAGCCTCTCCCGCCAGATGAACCGATCTCTAGAGGCCACGCCGGAACTGGCGCAGGTGCTACTCTATGGCCGCAACGCCAAATGGGCCGCGTGGATCGCCGAACGGATGAAGACGCCGGGCACGGTGTTCATCGCGGTGGGCGCCGGACATCTGGCTGGCCCCAAGAGCGTGATCGCCGATCTGGCGGCGGGCAAAATTGCGGTAAAACGGGTCAAGGCGAGCGACTTTAAGGGGAAGTAAAATGGTGAATGATCGCCCTCAAAGCCTCTATGTACAGTTCTCCGTTCGTCCTGAGTGCCATTGAGCGAAGTCGAAATGGCGTATCGAAGGACCTACATGATGCTTCGATATGGGCCTTCGACAAGCTCAGTCCCTACTCAGCACGAACGGTTTTTATTTGGGCCTGAAAGTTTCTAACCTCGATCCGATGCGCAAGTCCCTCACGACCTTCCTCGGCCTTGCCCTGCTGCTGCTCACGGCTTGCAGGGCGGAGCCTTCGTTGCGGGAGGATCGTCAGGGTCCTGCCCTGTGGAAGGTACAGAGAGGCGAAACCACCGCCTATGTCTTCGGCACGATCCATGTGCTGCCCAAGGGGGTGGCATGGGAAACGCAGGGGATGCGCGACGCCATGGCCGGGTCCGACCGGCTGGTGCTGGAGGCGGCGGGGCTCGACGACGCTGCCGGATCGCAAGCCATCTTCGCGCGGCTGGGGCAAAGTCCCGGCCTGCCGCCGATCACCGACCGCGTGCCGCCCGACAAGCGCGCCGCGCTCGATGCGCTGATCCGGCGCGGCGGCATGAGCGCGCAGATGCTGTCCGCCTACGAAAGCTGGGCGGCGGCCATGCTGATGTCGACCGTCAGCCAGCAGGAGCTGAAGCTATCCGGCGACGAGGGCGTGGAGGCGGCTCTCACGGCCGATTTCCGGACAGCTGGAAAGCCCGTCGAGGGACTTGAGACCATAGAACAACAACTGGGCATCTTCGACCGCATGCCCGAGAAAACCCAGCGCGCCTTCCTGGCGGAGACGGTGGGCCAGTCGCAGGATGTCGCGACGCAATTCGAGCGGATGAAAACCGCCTGGCTGAAAGGCGACATGGACGCCATCGCCCACGACTTCGCGGCGGAGATGGCGGCCGACCCGGAGCTGATCGGCCCGCTGCTGACGGATCGCAACCGCGCCTGGGCCGACAAGGTCACGGCGATGAAGGGCCGGCCCTTCATCGCCGTGGGCGTAGCGCATCTGGCGGGGCCGAACAATCTGATCGCCCTATTGGAACGGCGGGGGTTCAGGGTGACGCGCGTGCAGTGAGCCTTCTCTCTATGAAGATCATCCCCTAATCCGTTCGCTTCGAGCGTGTCGAGAAGTCTGCACACCCATTTCGCGACAAGCTCGAAGCGAACGGGTGTGGGTTTTACCGCCTCAGCGCTTCACCGCCTCCGCCCGAGCAATCAGCGCTTTCGCCGCTTCGACATGCATCGTCTCGATCATCGCGCCTTCATGCCGTTCCGCCCCGCCGGTCGCCGCATCGATCAATCGCCGCGCATCGGCCAGCGCCGCTTCGTCCGGGCCGAAGGTGGCGTTGGCAATTTCCACCTGATTGGGATGGATCAGCGTCTTGCCGTCAAAACCCAGCGCATGCCCCTCCCGGCATTCCGCCGCGAACCCCTCGCTATCGTCAAGCTTGTTATAGACACCGTCGAACACCGCCTTGCCCGACGCGCGGGCGGCCAGCACCACGGACTGCAGCGCGAAGGATAGCCCGGCGCGCCCGGCGCTTGCCGGTATCAAAAGGTAGCGGCGCAGATCGTTATTGCCCATGAACAGCCCGGCTACGCCAGCGAAGCCGCCGATGGCGACCGCCTGCGTCACGCCAAGCGCGCTCTCGATCATCGCGATCACCGGCTTGGCGCAGACGCCATAGACGTCATGCACCTGCTTTGGCGTCTCCACCTTGGGCAGGACCACGAAGTCGGCGGCGCTGTTCTTCACCGCAACCATATCCGCCCCATGCCAGGGCGTGCCGGCCATATTGATGCGTATGCCGACCAGCTTGCCGGAATAGCCTGCCGCCGCGTCGATCACACCGGCCCGCGCCTCCTCCTTGCGATCGTCAGGCACGGCGTCCTCAATATCCAGGATGACCATGTCGCAGTCCAGTCCCCGCGCCTTCTCCACCGCGCGCGCATTCGACGCGGGCAGGAACAGGAGGGAACGGGCGTGGTGAAGCTGGAAATTATGGTTGAGCATGGGCCTTAAACATCCTTCCACCTGGGAAACAGCTTCCCCACTCTCCCTTTTGGCGGCATAGTCAAGACCAGCAATCGGGGGAGATATCGATGGTCACGACTTTTGCACTGACGGTCGCCATATTGGTCATCATCTATCTGGCGAGCAGCATGAAGATCGTGCGGCAGGGCTATCAATATACGATCGAGCGGTTCGGCCGCTTTACCGAAGTGGCGCGGCCCGGCCTCAATTTCTACCCCGCCTTCTTCTATTCGGTTGGCCGCAAGATCAACATGATGGAACAGGTTGTTGATATTCCTGGGCAGGAAATCATCACCAAGGACAATGCGATGGTGTCGGTCGACGGTGTCGTCTTTTTCCAGGTGCTGGACGCCGCCAAGGCCGCCTATGAAGTGTCCGAACTCTATGTCGCGATCATGCAGCTGGCGACCACTAACTTGCGCACGGTCATGGGGTCGATGGACCTCGATGAAACGCTGTCGAAGCGCGACGAGATCAACGCGCGGCTGCTGTCGGTCGTCGATCACGCAACCAACGCTTGGGGCATCAAGATCACCCGTGTGGAGTTGAAGGACATCCGTCCGCCCGCCGACATCGTCAACGCGATGGGCCGCCAGATGAAGGCGGAGCGCGAGAAGCGCGCGCTGATCCTCGAATCCGAGGGCCTGCGCGCCTCCGAAATCCTGAAGGCCGAGGGCGCCAAGCAGAGCCAGATCCTGGAAGCCGAGGGCCGCCGCGAAGCCGCCTTCCGCGACGCCGAGGCCCGCGAGCGCGAGGCCGAGGCGGAAGCCAAGGCGACGCAGATGGTGTCCGACGCCATTTCGGCGGGCAATCCGCAGGCGCTCAATTACTTCATCGCGCAAAAATATACCGAAGCCGTCAGCCAGTTCGCCACCAGCCCCAA
>JAHFPU010000137.1:986-8541 GCA_023266635.1 Sphingobium sp. | reverse complement strand
CGGCCTCGGTTACCGGCTGAAGCGCGGCCTCTATGGCGACATCATGTATTTCGTCGCGGGGATCATTGTGGCGCTAAATGCCGATGCTATCCGGGGGCTGATCGCTGGCTAGGAGAATACGCGCGCGAAGATGGCGTCCGCATGCTTCACATGATACCCCAGATCGAACAACGCTTCGATTCTCTCCGGCGGTAGCGCCTTGCGCATCTCGGCATCCCCCAGCAGCAGCGTCTTGAAATCGCCGCCGCCTTGCCAGGCTTGCATCGCGTTTTTCTGCACGAGGCGATAGGCATCCTCGCGGCTCACCCCGGCCTGGGTCAGCGCCAGTAATACGCGCTGCGAATGCACGATGCCGCCGGATTTATTGAGGTTTTCCAGCATCTTCTCCGGATAGACGACGAGCTTGTCGATCACGCTCGCGAGCCGCGACAGGGCGAAATCCAGCGTCACGGTGGCGTCGGGGCCGATCATCCGCTCCACCGAAGAGTGCGATATGTCACGCTCATGCCAGAGCGCGACGTTCTCCATGGCGGGCAGGGCATAGGCGCGCACCATGCGGGCGAGGCCCGTCAAATTCTCCGTCAATACGGGGTTGCGCTTATGCGGCATGGCCGAGGAACCCTTTTGGCCGGGCGAGAAATATTCCTCCGCCTCGCCGACCTCGGTCCGCTGCAAATGCCGGATTTCCATGGCCAGCCGCTCCACCGACGAGGCGATGACGGCAAGGGTTGCGAAATACATCGCATGCCGGTCGCGGGGCACGATCTGTGTGGATATAGGCTCGGAACGTAGGCCTAGTTTGGCCGCAACGTAGGCCTCAACGCGGGGGTCTATGTTGGCGAACGTTCCGACCGCGCCCGAAATCTTGGCGGTCGCCACCTCGGTGCGGGCATTAACCAGGCGTTCACGACAGCGCGCGAATTCGGCATAGGCATATGCCAGCTTCAGCCCGAAGGTCGTCGGCTCGGCGTGGATGCCGTGGCTGCGTCCGATGCACAGCGTGTTCTTATGCTCCAGAGCGCGGCGCTTCAGCGCACCCAGCAGCGCATCGATATCGGCGAGCAGTAGGTCGGCGGCGCGCACCAGTTGCAAGTTGAAGCAGGTGTCGAGCACGTCCGAGGAGGTCATGCCCTGATGCACGAAGCGCGCTTCCGGTCCGACATGCTCGGCAAGGCTGGTGAGAAAAGCGATGACGTCGTGCCTGACCTCGCGCTCCACCGCGTCTATGCGGTCGATGTCGAAGCCGCCGCGCGCGCGCACCGCCTCGGCCGCCTCTTTCGGCACCACGCCCAACTCGGCCATCGCCTCGGTCGCCAGCGTCTCGATCTCCTGCCAGATGCGGAAGCGGCTCTCGTGCGACCAGATCTCGGTCATTTGCGGACGGGCATAGCGTGAGATCATCGCGGGCTTTCCAAAGTCTGAGATGAGGGCAAAATCTGGGATGAGGAACTGTGCGGGCGCTGGGCGGTCTCGGGCGCGTCCGATGGCGCGGAGTCGAGGCCGCAAAAGTCGAGCAGCGTGGCCAGGTTCGCCGGCGGCGTCCTGCCCGAGGTGAAGCGGATCTCGCCGCGCGGCCGCGATGCGCCGACGCCCACCACGAAGCCCAACTCGGCCAGCACATTGGCGGTGCGCCGGGCAATCGCGGGGGCCGGGTCGAGCCAGGTGACCGGCCAGGGCGCGAGCTTTTCCAGCCGGCCGATCAGCAGCGGATAATGCGTGCAGCCCAGCACGATGACGTCGGTGCGCCGGCCGTCCTTTTCCACGAAGCAAGGCGCGATCTCGGCGGCGATCGCCTCATCCGGCGCCGCATCGCCGCGCATCACCGCCTCGGCGATCGCCGCCAGCCCGGTCGCGCCGACGAGCATGTAGTCGCAACCCTCGCCATGCGCGGCGATCAGCGCGCGGGTATAGTCGCGGGCGACCGTGGCGGGCGTGCCGAGCACGGAGATCAGGCGGCTCTGGCTGAGCATCGCGGCCGGCTTCACCGCCGGGACCGTGCCGATGAAGGGCAGGGTATGCGCGGCGCGAAGATGCGGCAAGGCGATGGTCGAGGCGGTGTTGCAGGCGATCACCACGGCATCCGGCGCAAGCTCGGCGACCGCGCCGCCGATCACCGCATCCACCCTGGCGATCAGCGCGTCGTCGGCCAGCGCGCCATAGGGAAAATAGGCGTCGTCGGCGATATAGGTGACGCGGGCCTCGGGCACGGCCTCGCGCAGGGCGCGCAGCACGGTCAACCCGCCGAGCCCTGAGTCGAACACGATAAGCCGAGGTATGCCGTGACGGGGCATGTGTCCAGCCCTCCCATTCGCCGCAAGTCACCGCAGGATGGCATAGACCACAATCGGGCGCGCGGCAAACGTCACCTTGCTGAAGCCAGCCACGCTCCTTCGATGCCATGGCGTGACAACGCGGTCTGCCCATCCCTCCGGGCAGCCCATGATTGGGAAAAGGAAAGATCCGCTTCGCGGTGGATGCTGACATCGCCCCAAGATGCAACATCAGAGCCGGCAGACTCTTAAGCTGCCCTAAATTCGCTATATTGATGTCCGGTTCAATAGCCTTGGTCGGATTAGCTCACCGTGTCAGTTTGATAGCGAACGATAGTGGGCGGTTCGAGAATGTCAGCGATTCTTAAACGAGTTGCGAGAAGTGGACTGGTCGTTTTCTTGGTATGGATGTTACTCTGCACCTATATTCTCGGCATAGGTGGCGGCATATTAACTGGCTTTGCGCTTTTTTTTGTCGGCTCCTTGCTTTTTTCCGCCTACAAAGCCGAGTTCCGTGGGGAACGATTAGCCCTTTTGGCTGCCTCTATAGGGGCTTGCTCATTTTTTGCACCCACTCTTTTAGGGGCTTACAAACCGTCATTTCTCAGTCAAGTCGAACTCCCCAACGCCGACCCGAATGGCATCGCAGTCGACCCGTCCGGTAATGCATACATTGGCTCGAGAGCATTTGCTCGCATCCAAAAATATGATTCCTCAGGGTTTTTTCAAAAGGGTTGGTACGCCCCTAGTGGCGTGTTTGCACTCGAAGTCACGCAGGACAATTTACTTCGAGTATGTGCTTTGCACAGGCGGGCGGAATATTACTACAATACCGAAGGGGATGCCGTTTCCGAGGGGCAGAAAAATTCGTGCAATGCGGATGAATATCGGAAGGTCCTTGGTAGGACTAAGCATATTATGGCGTCATGGCTTGCTTTTCTCCGCATTGACATGGGAGAAAATCGCCGACCACTTTATGTATTCCCACCGCTCTTGATGGTCCCGCTGTGGGATCCCCATCTGAGTTTGAGCATTTGCTTTGCCGCAATCGTCATAGCAGCGGTTATGCGGAAGATCAGAGGCTGGTCGACAACTCCGCGGCGTTGAGATGGCGACAAAAATAGCTCTGTTATCTTTGATTAGGAAAGTGATGACACACCTTGCCCCAAATGATAGCTACGAGGCGAAACCAGAAGTTTGCCTCCCCCGAAAAATACAAATGTTCAATGCGATAAAAGCCGGAGCAATATTCATTTTATCGAATTGAAACCGCTCGCTTCTTTGGAGCGTTTTCAGTGCCGGCATCGAACCAATATCGATCGCCTCAAGGCACAAGCGTTCTAGCAACGCGAAAGCCGATGTTGCTGATGCTGAAATCGGGGGGAGATCCCGTGCGGTTCGCGGATCGAACAACGGACCGGACGTTAAGCCACGAGCCGCCACGATAGATGCGATAGCCGCATAGGCCGTCATTCGCCGCGAGCCACGCCGCGCCTTCTGCTGGCGCATTCTGATAGTCGTCATGCCAGCAGTCCTCCACCCATTCCCAGACATTGCCGTGCATGTCGTGAAGCCCGAATGCGTTGGGCGTGAAGGAGCCAATCGGAACGGTCTGCTGGGCGGCGCTGCCTGATGCACCGCCAAATTGCGCTTGGCTTTCGCCAATCGTCTCGCCGGTCCCAAATGCCGAACCGGCGCCGGCTCTTGCGGCATATTCCCATTCAGCTTCGGTCAGCAGCCTGTAGGGGGCGCCGGTTTTCGTCGCGAGCCACGATATGTAGGACTTGGCGCGGTCCCAGGAGACATTGATCGCGGGCCGATCCCCGCGCCCCCACCCCTTATCCTTGGGGATGTATCCGCCGCAGCCGCCATCGTCGACGCATGCATCCCACTCGGCAAAGGTGACTTCAAACCGGCCAACCGCGAATTTGGCGATGCGGACATTATGCTGGGGGCCTTCGTCATCATCGCGCCCCTGCTCCCCAGCGGGCGAACCCATCATGAAACGCCCCTCAGGGATCACCACCATCGACGGGCACGCGCCGCAATCCTGAAAGACCTTGCCGACAGCATTGCGGTCATCGACAGGGCTTTGCGTTTCCTGGGCTGAGCCGGGCGCCGCGAAGATGAGCAGCGAGACGACAAGGCAAACTCCCAATCGGCAAGATCCCAATCGGCAAGACATGACGATGGCCCCTCGTTCCTTGCGCCGGTTATCATTTTCCAGACGGCAATTTCCCCAATATCCGTAGAAATGGGTCAACTTGGAGGTCGCGCGCCCGTGATCTGCCCGCATTCTTCGGGCCCTCGGTCGGTAGCGTCGGCGACAGCTATGACGCGCTGGCCGAGACGATCAACGGCCTCTATAAGGCCGAGGCCATCCACCGCCGTGGACCGTGGCGCTCTTTCGAGGTCGCCCCCGTTCGCGACGCTGGAATAGGTGGATTGGTTCAACAGCCGGCGGATTCTGGAGCCTGTCGGCAATGTCCCGCCCGCCGAGGCTGAAGAGCGCTATTACGCCAGGGTGAAGGTGGCGCCACTGGCGGCGTGGCGCAAACCAAACAGCCTCCGGCGATCCCGGTACAGCTCACGACCCCATAATAGAGTGTTCCGGCCATCGAACGACCGTGATGGCGCGTGCCCTAAACTCTTTCGTCTCTCAAGCTGTATCCGAAGGACACGCCATGTCCCTCGGTAGCATTACCAAGTTGTGCGGTGAGCCAGGAATCCTCCACCTCCCGCTAAACCCAATCTGCCCCAAAAATGCTGAGGACGGACAGGTCCAACTTGCTCGAACCTCCCCGTCCTACAGTTGGACCCGTTATATCCGCGATCGGTCAGAACTTCCTACGAAGCTCGGAGCGAATGCCGAAGTTGTCTTCGACATTGGGGTTGTCGACGATCTGATAGGTGGCATCGGCGCGGAACAGCCAGTCCTTGTTGAGCGGGATCTGATAGCGAACACCCACGGCATATTGCGCGTCTGCGACGCCGATGCCGGCGATCGTCTCGCCGAAGGGCTGCACCGAGGCCACCTCGAAGACGATCTGCTGATCCAGATTAAAGAGATACTGCAAGCCTATCGCGCCGCCATAGGCATTGGAACCGGTGTCGTTGAGTTTCGGGAAGCCGGTCAGGGCGTCGGTCTCGAAGTTGATGCCGACGTTCTTCAGGATGCCCGCGCCATTGCCGTCAACCAGCGGCTGCGGGTTGCCGGTGCCGACGAAGAAGTTGGCGTAGGGGAGCAACGTGCTCGGCAGGCTCGTGACAAAGCTGTTTTCCGAAATGACGGCAACGCCTTCGTCTTCGACGCCGTTACCGAAGTTCGCGAACACGCGAGTCGTGTTCGACAAGGTGTTGGCGAAGCGCCGGGTATAAGCGGCGGTCACGAAGTTCGTCAGTTGGCCGTCCACATTGTCGTCAACGCCCTGTATCAGGCCGTAGCCCGTTTCGATATAGCCGTCGAAGGCGTCGATGAAGGCGGTTACGCCATAGATGTTGGCGATGTTGTTGTTGCGGTTGGCGCTAACGTCCGACTTGAAGAGCGCGTTGTCGACATTGTCGAACGCGGTGAAGAAGGTGACGTCGTAGTTGGGAAGGCCCAGGGCCTTCGAGTTCTTGGCGGTCAAGCTCACCGCGCCGCCGAGGATCGCGTCGTTCGCCCAGATGCCGTTCTGCAGGAACAGCGGGAAGAGACCGGCTGTCACTGGCAGGTCGAAGCTGGCTTCCTTACCGGACAAACCGGCATAGATGGAGCCGATGTCGCCCTCGAAGAACAGCGTCTGCGGGTTGGGATCGAACTCAAGGAAACAATTCTCTTCGGCGACACCGCCGCCGCCGAATTCGCAGCGGGTGAATTTCGCATTGTCCTGAAGCGGCGTGAAGAATGCGTGGATTCGTTCGGTGCCCGTGATCTTGAAGTCGACGTCGATGTTCACCCGGGTTGCGATCTGGGCAATATCATTGCCGTTGTTTTGGTTGTAGGCAACCGCCGTCCGCCAGTCGCCATAGACGGCGAGGCCGGGGATCACCAGATTCTTTATACCCAGGAAGGACTTCTCGTCCTTGTAGTCGCCGGAGGTGTATTGGTCGCGACCTATCTCAAGGATCGGGCGCGCAGTCGGGACATTCTCTTTCTTGCCGTAGACGTCGACATTCCCCTCAGCATTGTACTGCTTATCGTAGTTCGGGCCGGGCCGGAAAAGGTCTCCCTTTTCGTCAAGATTGCTCTTTGGGTTGTAACTTCCCGCTGTGGTTGTGGTTCTCGCCAAATCCGAGGCGGTGTCGGCAGTCTTCCTTTCAGAGTACGCGTCTACGTACTGCTCATTGTCTTGGTCGTCGACCTGGGAAGCGACGGGCAATACTTGGATTAATTTGCTTTCCTTGCCGGACGCGTTGCCGCTTACACCTGCCGCGATCAACTTGCCGCCCTTGCCGGACTCGTTGCTGCTCGCGCCCGCGCTGCCTGCGCCCGCCGCGATCAACTTGCCGCCCTTGTCGGCCGTGTTGCTGCTCGCGCCCGCGCTACCTGCGCCCGCCGCGATCAACTTGCCGCCCTTGCCGGCCGCGTTGCTGCTTGGGCCTGCCGCGAGAACCTTATCTTCCTTGCGGGCCTCGTTGACGCTTACTTCTTCCGCAGCTTTTGCAATCGTGCCGGACATCACAAGGTAACCACCGGCCACCAGCGCGGTCGTGGCCAGGGCGGTCGTTGTCCTGGCTCGATACCGCCGGTTGCCTTTTGCTTCACCAATCATGTGGAAACCCCCATCTGCCTTATTCACCCAATACCCCCTCATTTCGACTTCAGCGTGGCCATATCGAGATTAAAGCGCGGCGACGATTGTCGCCGTCCCTTCGAAACCCGCCAAGTGAGGTTCACCACTCACTTGGGCTGCCGCTGATCGCTTACATTGCGAAGGTCGTCATGACTCTGACCTGTGCGGGGGCGTTTGCCCCGCACGAGGCGTCGGAAAGACTGGGAACCCGCTTGCTTCACCCCCTAGCGGGTCCCCAATCCTTGGCTTCTCGGGACTAGCCCCTCACTTCACGTCGACTTCCACCGCGTAGGCTTTGAAGCTCACCATCCGCTCGTTCATGCGTTGCTCCATTTCCCTGGTGGAACCGACGAAGCGCATGAAGTAGATCGGCTCGGCGCGGCTCCGCATGCGGAAGGCGAGGCGGTATTTGCCGGGCTTGGTAATCAGATTGCCTGGCACGGTGTACGAGGCCGTCTTCTCACCCAGCGGCGTCAGCGAGTGGTTCTCCATGCGCACGAACGGCGGATG
>JAHFPU010000137.1:0-976 GCA_023266635.1 Sphingobium sp. | reverse complement strand
GAACCGTGGTCGGCACTCCCGGCGGACGCAGCTGCGGCAGCTGATCGACGTCAAAGTTCACCGGCAGGTACATTTCGCGATCCGTGCCCTTGATGTTGGTCGTCAAGAACTTGGTCTGGAAATGCACCAGCTGTTGGTCCGTCTTAATCTTGCTAGCCGCGACATCAAGGCTGTGCAGATCGGCCATGTCGCCGTTGCTGTCGATGTAGCCCGACTCCCAGACGTTCTGGCCGTCAGGATCGAGGAGGGCCACGTTCACCCAGAGCTGCGGCTGCGCACCCAAGGAACCGGACGGCAGGTTGTGCCCCGTATTGGCGTTTTTGAGCTTGTAGGAGAACGCCAGGCTTCTGCCGACACTCGGTTCACCCGAGACATACGGACCGTCGACCTTGGTGCTATTCTCCATGACCTCCTTGCGGAGCCCATCCCGTTTGTCGAGCTTGACGATATTCTCATCAATGATCTGCCGACCCTCTTCGCGGTCGAGCGCCTCAGCCCACCGCTTGGGAAAGTTGACCTTGACCTTGCCTGCGGCGACCTTGTCCTCGAACTCGGGGGTGCCCCAACCAGCGCGCCAATCGAACTCCAGCCACTCCTTGATGTTAAAGGCCTGGGCCTTCGGGTTGTGCGGGAAGATGCCGGGGTGGGCGATCGAATAGCCCGGTCCGACGAAGGTGTGATTGGCGTGCTTGCGTCCCGGGTTGATCTCCTTGCCGCCGACTACCGCGGAGGGAGCGACCGAATAGCCATCGGGCTTTCCGGGGACTTTGCCCATGTGGCAGTCCTGGCAGCTGACGCCGGCTGCTTTGGCCGGGCTGGCGCGATACTGATCATAGACGATCTCGAGCTTGATGCCGAGGTTGACGGCAACCTGGTGGCAGCTGACGCAGAACTCCGACTTGCTCAGCTGGGGGTTGGTCATCATGCCGTTGTGGATGTCCATACCCCGCCCGTCTGGGCTGGTTTTGACGAGGTA